>DSEZ01000068.1 GCA_011055275.1 Thermoprotei archaeon
GGAGGAGCTGGGAAGCCGAAACCATTAGCTGGGTAGTTCGCACATGTTCTTAGGATCGGGAAAAATGTTTGCGCTTTTAGCTGATTGGTGATACTTGGTGGCGCTTGTTTTTATCGGTATCATGCTGAAGCATTTGAGAAGCAACTCAATGTCGCATATCTCAGTGTTTAGCTAAACTTATATCGGTAAACCGAAAACACTTGAGTTGTTCGAAGAAGCGAGGAAAAGGACGCTCGTGTCTGCGGTGGTGTTTGCCGCCCTAGCGACAGCCAAATTTGAGAGCGGCGTCTTATTCCACAGCGTGATAATGATTGGCGATGGGATTCATTCATTTTCTGACGTGTTTATGGCGATCATGGTTTACCTAGGGTTGCGGGTAGCCGAGCGGCCGGCCTCGGAAAAGTTTCCCTTTGGGTTGTATAAGCTAGAAAACATGGTCTCTTTGGTGGTGGCCGCAGCTATAGGTTTTGCCGCTGTGGAGATAGCAAGGGATTCTCTGAGTTTTATTCGCGTATCCCAGCCGGCTGTACCCATAATTGTGGAGATAATCTCTGCTGCAGCCAGTTACTCGATAATGGTTTACTTGAATAGAACACCTGGTATAGCATTACCGTCGATGAAAGCTCAGGGCCTTCACGCCTATCAGGATGTCCTATCATCGCTAATAGTTGTGGTAGGGGTCGTCGCGGAGTGGTTATCAATGGTTTTGATTGCTGAAGTCGTCGGAATACTCATAGGGGCCTACATAATGTTTGAGGCCTACAGGATAGCTAAGGACGCCGTTTACACGCTGCTTGATGTTGGGAATGAGGAGATAACCGAGAAAATAAGGGGCGTCGTGTCAGGGATCGAGGGCGTAGTGGGGGTACATGAGATAAGGGTAAGGCAAAGTGGCCCGTTTTACTTTGTAGAGATGCACCTTGAAGCGCCTGCCAATTACTCGGTTCAGGAGGCAGACGCACTAGCCGATAAGGTCGAGGGTGAAATAAAGAGGAGCATTCCCTCGGTTGTTCACGTCAGTATACATGTTGAGCCAGGGTCTTTCCAGGGCAAGTGGATCGTGGCGATTCCCGAGCAACCCGATGGTTCCTTGAGGGGGCATATGGCCACGGTCCCTCTCATAAAGATCGTGGATACCAAGAGCGGCAAGGTGGACGTAATCGGCAACCCAGCTTTAGGTGAGACTAGGAGAAAGGGCGTGAGGCTCGCAAAGGAGCTTAAGAACAGGGGTGTCGAAGTGGTGTTGGTTAGGGAAATAGGTGAAGGCATGCTGTCGTCGCTTAAAGGTGAGGGCATGATGGTGCTGTACTCTCCTACATCTAATGAGGCTGAGGCCCTCGCCATGTTCAAAAGGGGCGAATTGAAGCCCGCAGAAGCATCTCCAGAGCCAGATTGAATCGTATTATTACCTATCTTGATGAATAGGGAAGGCTAAAGCCATGCTAAGGTCACTGATGCCTTTTTATCTGAGGTGCCTTACTTACATATGGTCAACGACGAAGACATGAAGAGGATGGCGAACCTTCTGAAGTCAGGGGCGACCATGTTAGCCGATACGTGTCCTGTCTGCGGTTCCCCTTTGTTTAGGCTTAGGGATGGGCAAGTGATATGCCCGCACTGCAACAAGCCCGTGGTCTTCGTAAAAGCCGGGCAACAGGAAGCGTCGGCTATGGAACCTTACATCATCGAGAGGGTGAAGGAGGTCCTGCTCAAGAGGCTAAGCGAGGTCTCCGCGGCCCTTGACTCTGATTCAGATAACATGCCCTCTTACGTTTCACTTATCTCGACAATTCTGGACTCTCTTAAGAAGATCAAGGAGTTGGAGGCCTCGTGAGTGGGCGCGTGGGGGTGGCACCATGTTAGTTATAGGTGGCATGGGAGTAGGGGGTCCTGGTAACCTGACCCTATCGTTGCTAGATGCTGTCAGGTCATCTGACCAGGTATTTGCAGAGGCATACACCGATCCAGAGGACATGCTTACCATAAAAAAAGTGGAGGAGCTAACTGGCAAAAAAGTGATAGTGCTCAGCAGAAAGGACCTCGAGGAAGGACAGGGTGACCAGGTATTGGAACCAGCCAAAAAATCCCCAATTTCCCTTCTCGTCTTTGGGGACCCCTTTATATTTACAACGCACCTTGCCCTGAAGCGTAGGGCAGAGCAAATGGGAATTGAGGTCAAAGTAGTTCACGGTATTTCCGTATTATCACTTGCGCCTTCATGCTCAGGGCTTGATCCTTACCGCTTTGGCCCCCCCGTTACCGTGGTGTATCCCGATGAAAGATACGGCTATTTTCCAGAGACTCCATATGAGGTAATAGCGGATAATCTTTCTCGCGATCTTCACACGCTGGTTCTTCTTGATGTTAAGCACGAGGAGGGCAGGTACATGGGTTTTTCGGAGGCCTTAGGAATTCTTGAGAAGCTGGAGGAAAAGTTAAGTAAGGGAGCTCTGAGAAAGGGAAGGCCGTTGATACTTCTATCGGCCCTTGGGTCGCCAAGAGAAATTGTAAACTGGGTTCGGCTTGGAGACGTTGTTGACGATAAAATTTACAATCTGCCCAAGTCCATAATAGTGCCTGCGAGCATCAAGTTTTACGAGCAAGTGCCTCCAGATTTTCAGCGAATGCTGCATCGAAATGGCTAAAAGCTCATGATCTTAGAGGTCAACGTGGAAGGAGCCGCCAAGCTGCCAGCCTACATAAAGAAGGGTTCGCTTGTACCCAGGGAGTACCAGCTGAACATATACTTGAGCGCCTTACAGGGCAATACCCTTGTGGTCTTGCCCACTGGACTGGGAAAAACGATTATTGCTGCACTTGTAGCGGCTAAGCGCTTTGAACAATATCCCGATGAGAAGATCGTGGTGCTAGCGCCCACGCGCCCCTTGGCCGAGCAACACGCATCAACCTTTGGGAGCCTAATAGAGGCTGATGAGTTGAGGGTACTTACTGGAGAAACGAGCCCTGATGCCAGAAAGTGGCACTGGAATCACTCTCAGTTCATATTCATGACACCGCAAGCGCTCGAGAACGACCTCAGAGATGATAGGTACGATTTAACTGATGTGTCTTTTATGGTTTTTGACGAAGCCCACCACGCAGTTGGCGATTACCCGTATGTGTACATAGCTTCAAGGTACGTCCATGAGGCCAAGCATCCTTTGATTCTTGGACTAACTGCATCTCCTGGATATAACAAGGAGCACCTAGAGGAAATCCTTTCTAATTTACACATAAAAAAAGTGGAAGCCAGAGATGAAAGGAGTGCTGACGTCGCAGCTTACGTCAAGGGGATAACCGAGAAAAGGGTTGTGCTGGAATTGCCGGCCGAGATCTTGCAGGTGGGCAGATTACTAGATCAGATCTCTGAGAAATACATCGAAAGGCTATCGGCGCTTGGCATAAGGTTCAGGGTAAGCAACGTTCCCATAAAGTACCTTTTGGACATTCAAGATAAGCTGAGGAAAAAGATAGAGTCAGGTAGCGCGGATTCCACTGACTTTCAGGCATATGGCCTGTTAAATAATATCATCAGGGTGAAGCATGCCAAGTTGCTGGTTGAGGTGGAGGGCGTAAGCAGCGCACTAAGCTATATGGACGAGATGGAAGATGCGGTCGCACAGGTTGGTTCTACTCGCTCGTTGAAGATGCTCGTCAGCGATTGGAACGAAGCGAAGAATAAGCTATTGGAGTTGCGGCGGTCTGGCCTTGAGCACCCAAAGGTTCCAGCGTTGCTCTCTGTGGTATCGGAGGAGCTCTCGAACGCGGGCTCTAAGGTTTTGGTTTTTACCCATTATAGGGAGACTGCAAGGGTGCTTTCCTCGATTCTGGGGAGCGTTAAGGGTGCAAGGCCAGCGCCCTTTCTGGGGCAGGCGAGGAAGGGCGTAGAGAAGGGAATGAGTCAGCGCGATCAGATGCGCGTTTTAGACGACTTCAGAAGTGGTCTAATCAACGTATTGGTGGCCACGCAGGTCGCTGAAGAAGGTCTCGATATAGAAAATTGCGACCTCGTAGTGTTTTACGATAACGTGCCAAGCGCCATAAGGCTAATACAGAGAAGGGGCAGGACCGGCAGAAAAAAAGAGGGCAAGATCGTCGTACTAATGGCCAAGGGTACCGCTGACGAGACATATCACTGGATATCCCTAAAGAGGAAAGGAACGATGGGTAGGTTGATATCGGCCAGCGACGGGGAACTGATGATTTCGGAAGGAGGCTCTCAGGCTCCCTTTGCACCGGATGACGGTAAAAAAACAAAAATAAATAAGGGGCTGCTCGATTTTACGGAGGAAATGTCTTCTGGGGCAGTGATACTGGATCATCGTCTAGAGGGATCAAGGCTTTCGCAGGCGTTAAAAGGTCTGGGAGTAACTTATTCTCTCAAAGATCTTGGTGGTAATTACGTGAAAGTCAAGGATGTTGTGGTCAGGGTTATGGCTTGTTCAGAGGTCGCTGATTTGCTTTCTTCTGGAGGCCTATTTGAGGAGGCAATATTCATGAAGACGCTTGGAAAACCCATATTCATTGTGGAAGGTATTCCCCCTCTATTGAACAGCGATGAGCCCGGCCCAAGAAGCTCATTGCTTTCGATTGCTGTTAAGTACGGTGTGCCGTTTCTGCCAAGCTCAGGGCCTCAGGATTCTGCCTCTTATATAGCTGCGTGGGCTATGAGAAACGAATAGGATGGTCGCGTAAGCGCACTAAGCCGGAAGAATAAAATAAGACCCAATAATGGGTCTGACCATGAAAAATCAAAGTTTAGCTGAAGTCTTTAAAACCGCTGCTGATGCTGCCGCACGCCTGATGGCTACTTCCATTTCCTTCGGAGAGAAGAACGCACCCGTGCCAGCGAGCGCATATGCCTGTACTGCGGCTTTCTGAAGTATGAGCGGAGCCGTCTCGTCGTTCATTATTTCCGCC
>DSEZ01000069.1 GCA_011055275.1 Thermoprotei archaeon
AAGAAGGTCAGGAGCGACTTATTATCCGCGCTTTGGAAGGAGGAGGCTCTTGCGATAAACCGCAGATATGTGGGGAGAGAAGTCGAGGCGTTGGTAGTGCAGGGTGGTGATGCCCCTACAGCAAGGACACAAAACTACAAGCAGGTAGTCCTAAGGCAGCGTGTCTTTCCGGGTGAAAGGTTAAAGGTTAAGGTCGTGGAGGCAACCCCAATTGATCTAAGGAGCCTTTGATGACGCCTAAGGTTTATATTTAATTGCCAATCGCATAATGATTGGAATGGCGATAGAACCTCTTCACATAAAATTGAAAAAAAGCGAATTAGCTGAAAGGGTTCTCGTGGCAGGTGACCCAGAAAGGGTAAAACTCGTTTCCGAGGTATTGAAGGATGCCAAGCTCGTGAATACTAACAGGGGCTTTTACGTTTACACGGGCTTCTATAACGATAAGTTAGTTAGCGTGGCTTGCCACGGGGTGGGCGCCCCTTCTGCAGCCATAGTTTTTGAGGAGCTTTACCAGTACGGGGCAAAGGTCATGATAAGGCTTGGAACCGCTGGAGGGCTTGCACCCGGACAGAGGTACGGCGACCTGGTCATACCCAGTTCCGCGGCCAGCAATCCCGGAGGTACGATAGGACAGTACGTGAGGGACATGTGCCTTGCCCCGGCGCCGGATCACGAACTGGTAAGCGCGCTGGTAAGAGCGGCCAGCAACGAGGGCCTTCAGTACAGGGTCGGGCCCGTTTTCTCAAGCGATGCGTTCTATGCCGAGGACCCTGGATTTGCGCAGAGGCTTTCTTCGCTCGGGTTCGCGGCCGTTGAAATGGAGTGCGCCACACTCTTCGCGCTTGGGCAGATAAGGGGATATAGGTCGGCCGCTTTACTCATGATAAGCGACAACATGATTGAGCGCACCACGATGCTCGACGCCTCGCAGATGAAGGCTTACGCACAGAGGGCAACCAAGGTAGCCCTTGAAGCCCTGACTTCGATTTAGGAAGCTTTTTTGAAAATAGTAAGCTGTAAAAATATAAGGCGCTTATACATGTGAAATGCTATGAAGATACTACTGGTAAAGCCCTACGACCGCTACGGAGAAGGCTACTATAACTCCTTCGGAATTAGGATGCCTCCACTGGGATTGGCGGAGCTGGCCGGAGCCTTGCGTGATGCCGGCCACGAGGTAAGCATATACGATCGCATGATACACAAGAGCGCACCCGAGGAGTTCGCCAGAAAGGTGCTCAATTACGACGCGGTGGGATTTACCACCATAGCCACGTCGTACTATCCCGATGCGGTCGACGTCGTGAAGGCCATAAAGGAAAGAGACAAGGACCTGATTACCTTTGCAGGAGGGCATCACGCAACCTTCATGTATCCGCTCGTGTTGAGGGATGGCTTTGATTACGTAGTTAGGGGCGAGGGAGAGGTCACTACCGTTGAGCTCATGGACTCGATAGCAAGGGGCAGGTCGCCATCTTCGGTTCAGGGCATAGCCTACGTTGATCATGGCGAGGTAAAGCTCACTCCTCCGAGGCCTCCGTTGGTCAATCTTGATGAGTCACCCATGCCAGCGTGGGATCTCATAGAGCAAGACAGTTACAGGGCCGACGTCATAGAAAGAGGGGCCAAGTTCGCGACGGTAGAGACGGCCAGGGGTTGTCCTTACAACTGCGAGTTTTGTTCAGTCACGGCGATGTGGGGACATTCTTGGAGGATGAAGAGCGAGGGCAGGATAATGAAGGAGATAAACGCGCTGAGGGACATGGGATATAAGTACATGTTCTTCGTGGACGATGATCTGGTGATACCCGGGAGCGAGGAGTCCAGGAAGAGGCTATTTAACTTGATATCTCAGGAGGCTCCTGACATAAGGTGGTTTGCCCAGATAAGGGCTGACCTCGTGGTGAGAAGGCCAGACGTGATGGAGGCCGCTGCAAAGGCTGGAATGATCCTCGCGTTTATCGGCATTGAGTCTGGAGACGATAAGACACTGAGGGAGATGAAGAAGGGAATAACGACGAACATGTCCACTAGGGCAGTCGAAGTGCTTCATAAGCTGGGCGTGATGGTTTTCGGTGGCATGATACTTGGCGCACCTTACGAGACGTGGGACTCCCTCAAGAGAAGCGTGAAGTTCTCCATAGAGCTCGCTAAAAGGGGTCTTGACGCGATTCAGTATACTCTCTACACGCCGCTTCCGGGCTCCACGAGTTTCTACAAGCTTTTGAAGGACAACAAGATCATCACCTTTGATTGGAACCTTTACGACTGCCTGCACCCGCTTCTGAGGGGAGCGGTAAATCCGGTGTGGGCTTACTTGGCCTCTAGGATGGCTAACTACGCTTTCTACATAGAGAGGTACCTATTCTCCAAGGCGGGATTGGTGATCAAGGGACCGGAAAACCCCTACGCGGCGACAATGGGCAAGTACGTTATGGGCAGGTTGCCGCTTCAGATGTTCTACGTGCTAAAGATCCCATATGATGTGTTGCAGGTGGCTAGAACGCTTGCGAGACCAAAGCTCCTAAGGCAGGAGGAAATATCGAGCATAATGCGGGCGGGACTTGAGCCTGTGTTCCAGCTGCGCCCCTCTCTTCCCACCGCGCGCGTTCCGATCAGCAACGTTTAAAAGACAAGATTTTCAAAAGCCTGATCCTCCTTGGAGTACAAGTGGACAGCGTTATCTGTTACCACGGTTGGAGCTCTTCTCAGCAGCATTCAGAGCTCGGCCCTTCTCATAGCGCTTCCGAGCATGATGAGGGATCTTAACCTTAACTTCTTCTACGCTCTTTGGATAATACTCATATACATGCTTCTAACGGTGACCCTTGTCCCCACGCTTGGCAAGCTTGCCGACATCATGGGCAGGAAAAAGATGTACAACACGGGATTTGCCATATTCGGTGTTGGGTCTCTTCTGAGCGGCCTCGTGACGGGAAAGGGATCTTTAGCGGGAAACGAGCTCATAGCCTTCAGGTCAATTCAGGCACTAGGTGGGGCCTTCCTCATGGTTAACAGCACGGCCATAGTTACGGATGCGTTCAAGAAAGGAGAGGTTGGCCTTGGGCTTGGCGTAAACCAAATAGCGTTCATAACCGGGTTCACTATAGGTCCCGTTGTGGGAGGTATACTCACCTCCATTTCCTGGCGTTGGATATTCTTCTTCAACATACCAATTGCCGCCTTTGCCGTTCCATGGGCCTACTTTAGGCTTAGGGACGTCGTTGAGCCCACGAAAGAGCAGGGCTTTGACTACGCGGGCAACGCCCTTTTGGCAGGAGCGCTCACCGCCCTCCTACTTGGGCTGACCTTTGTGGCTCTTCCAGGGCTTCCATTTTCCATGGTTATAGGCATGATAGTTGCCTCTATCTTAATGTTCGTCGGTTTCTTCATTGTTGAAAGCAGGACTCGGTATCCCATAATAGAGCTCTCGCTTTTCAAGCACAGGGTATTTTCTCTGGCCAATGGGGCAAACCTCTTCATGGGGTTATCGACCGGTGCGGTGACCTTCCTGCTCATATTTTTCTTGCAAGGACCTTACGGGCAATCTCCGTTTTCGGCTGGGATCATGATGATCCCCTACGGCTTGGGTTTTCTGGCGCTTGGACCGATCAGCGGTTGCCTTTCTGATAAGTACGGCGCAAGGATTTTGAGCACCTTGGGCATGTTGATAAGCGCGATTGGTCTCTTCCTTCTTTCAACGATTACGTACAAAGTGCCCTACTGGAAGTTGGCTATCTACATGACGGTAATGGGCGCTGGCAGCGGCCTATTCAGCTCTCCAAATACCAACGCCATAATGAGCTCGGTGCCAGTTAACAGACGGGGGATGGCTTCAGGGATAAGGACCATGCTCAGAAATACCGGGAGCATGCTGAGTCTTGCGGTTACTTTTCCGTTCCTGCTTAGCCGTACTCCGCTTAACCAGCTCATGGACATAATGATATATGGAGGCGGCGTTGGTCAGGGCTTCAATATGGCAGCCTTTGAATACGGATTGAGTCTCGCTTTCCTTTTCTCAATGGGTGTGGCGCTTGTGGCCATGGTTTTCTCAGCGCTTACGCCACATGGACGCCAGTTAGAGGTTAACCCGTCAGATATAGCATGATATGTATAATGCGATATTCTTAAAAGCCTTGATCTAAAGTAATTTATGTCTAGACAAGTTCCCTCTAAGCAGTACAGTGGAACGCTGCATGGGCTAATGAGGTTTTACGTGCTTCACTTGCTTTCCAAGAGGAAGTATTACGGTTATGAGATCATGGAAACCATTAGGGAGAAGACGGGGGGCGCCTGGAATTTCAGCAGTGGAGCGCTTTATCCCCTTCTGAAGCGCATGGAGAGGGATGGGTTAATTAAGGGGTACTCTGAAGGGGGGAGGAACGTGTACGAAATAACTGATGACGGCAAGGTTGCGCTTGCCGGCGTCAAGGACAAGCTGTCCTCTCTCCTTGAGAACTGGGATAACTACAGGGGGATACTCGAGGATTTCGTGGGAAGGAATCAGCTCGTGAAGATCTCCTTGATTGGTTATCAGAATCAGTTCAGATTCCTCAAGGATGCCGTAAAGCTCCTGGGGCCTTCGGAGGCCTCTGACCTTCTGAAGAGGGTCAAAGTGGAGCTTGACTCTCAGATGATTTGGATAGATGATAAGCTTAATGAGGTGAATGAAAAGTGAAAACGTTATATGTTGTTTTGGTATCTGCGTTGCTGCTTCTTGGCTCGTTTTCTATGGCTTCGGCGCAGACAGCTGGGCTAAGGCCAGATTTCCTAGTTGTAGCAGCTACCTGGGGCTCTAAAAGCTCACCTATTGTGGCTTCACCGGGCGATTCCAACCTCCCGCTCTTCGTGGAGCTGGTTAACGAGGGAGGGAGTGCCGTCAATGCGAACGCAACGTTGAAGCTCTGGGGTCCCTTCTATTACTCCTACTACACCGATGGGAAGTTGGTTTACTCTAGGGACGAGACGGTCAGGCTCGGCACCGTTGAAAGCGGAGGACAGGCTTTAGGTGCGTTCTTTATATCCATCAAGGCCGATGCCAGCGATGGAGTTTACGTGATCCCGTTGACCATAAGTTCCGACGGCTTCACCCAAGACCTTAACTTGTCGGTGCCCATAACGGGTTATGCCTCTATCAAGGTGGTGGGGGTTGGGTACAACCCACCTTCCATGTTCCCGGGAGAACAAGACGTTGAGCTTGAGGCTTACGTGGTAAACGATGGCACATCCCTTGCACGGAACGCCACGGTCTACCTGAGCTTGCCCTCTGGCTTTTTGCCTGCTTGGGGCAATTCTACTGTGCACGAGATTGGCGTTCTGCCCGTGGGAACAGAGGTGCCAGTGCAGTTCTACTTCAACGTTGGATCGGTCAAATCACCGTCGAACTACACTGCAAGAATGATCATCAGCTGGACTGGCGGTAGCGAAAGCGTGCCAATAACCTTCATGATATACGGCAAGGCCTCCTTCTCGGTTATATCCACATCTGGATACAATCTCACGCAGGGCGGCTCGGGGCAGAAGCTCTACGTGACTCTCAAGAATTCGGGTAATTACACCGCAAATTATGTGACGTTTAACCTGATAACTCCAAATGAGTTTTTCCGGCGTGACCACTGATTACGCCGGTTCGCTGAAGCCAGGGCAGCATGACATTGTCCGTTTCGAACTGGATACTACCTCTAACGCCAAGCCAACAACTTACAACCTCACGCTCCAGGTCACGTGGTATCAGAACAACTCGGAGGTTCCATTCACGTCTTACATACCGATTCAAGTTCACGTGAAACAGAGCCTTATAAACTCCATAGGCAGCGATCTTTCAAGCGCGAAGATAGGAAGCAACTCGCTCTTGCTGGTGCTGCTGATAGTGGTCATATTCCTGCTCGGTATTCTCATAGGGGTCCTTGGCAGGCGTGGCAAGGCCCAGGCCAAGGGGTGATGTAGTTGGAAGATGGAAGCATCGTGGTCGAGGGGCTGACGAAGGTTTTTAACGGATTCGTTGCCGTCGATCATGTTAGCTTCACCA
>DSEZ01000070.1 GCA_011055275.1 Thermoprotei archaeon
CGACACCTCCCATAGCCAAGGAGGCTCCCACCAGAAGGGCAAGGATCACCCTTGGCAACCTCAGGTAATAGATTATGTCCCAATAAACGACCGCAGGTTTGGAAAACCAGGGCAAAAAATCGAGGAAAAAACCCACAACCGCCGATGGGGGTATCCTCACCGGACCTATCATAATCGAAAGAAAGAAGCTGGCCAAAAAAATCAACGCCAGCAGGGGTTTCATGAAGTGCCGCGCCATAACTAGCGCCTCCTTTCGTAGACCACCACGAGCAGAACTACCACGACCACAACCAACGCTGCGATTCCGTAATCGAGGTAGGGTATTCCCTCGCTGGCATTCACGCGAATGGCGTGAGGAAAAGCGACGTTCTCGGTCCCGGTTTCCGCAGGACACGGAGGTACCTCGAAACCCTTCATGGCGTTCGGGTGGAGAACCTCAGCCAGCCAGACTATCCCGTAGACAAGCCTGTAAGTGGGCTGGGCAAACCAACCTTCATGCGGTATCACGTATACCCTGTCGTTGTGCACTGCCGCTGTAGCTACAAACGGCATCTGGTTTACTACACTGGCGTTAGCGTACTGATCTAATACGAGCACCGATGGGTTTTCGCTCAATATGTCCTCGGGACTCATTATGCCCCAACCAGATATGTTGGATGCTATGTTCTCGCCTCCGGCCAACTGTATCATCGAATCCATGAATGTCCCGCTTCCACCCGTCCAATAACCACCAGTAGTATCTAGGAGGTAAAAGACCTTTGTCCTGTAACTGGGTAACCTTGACTGAACGTCAGTTATAACAGTGTTCATCCAGTTCACTATCTGCTCCGCTTTCTGTTGCGTGTCGGTGGCGTTGCCGACGAGCATTATATCCCGCTCGACGCCCTGAATGTTTGTGGCGTTAAGCACAAGCACAGTGAGATTCATGCTCTTAAGCTTCTGTATGTCCTGAGGCGAGTTTATGCTCGATGCAAGTACCAGCTGCGGCCTCAACTCTTCTATCTCGTCAAAGTCTATGCCGTAATAGCTGCCCACGCTGGTCAGGTTCTTGACCTGAGGTGCTATGGTCGCGCACACGTACTCGTTGGCAAGGCCGCCTACGAGGTAGTTGCCGAGGCCGAGGCCGTAAACCAATATGGTGTTGCTGGGAGCGAGCGATACTATCCTAGTCGGTCTCTGGTATATGGTTACAACGTTACCATCATCATCCACAAGCCTCACGGGATAATAGGAACCCTGCGCAGCCGCCGGCCTATAAAACGACAACAGAAACATCAAAAGTAAGATGATTGACAGAACACGGACTAACCTCATTTTGATCGTTATCATAGGTTTGCCGTATTTAAGATTTTGGATAATTTATCCAACTCTTCAACACCTTCCTCAAGTCCGGCAAAACAATGAGCCCTGCACCAAATCTCATCTCTGGGCTCCGTAAGAGGGGGGCCAAGTAGCCTGTTCAGGACAAAATAATGAGGAAACTTCAGGTGCGGCACAACGGCACGGAATAGATTTTCATAAGCGCTCAACTCATAACCTTTAGCTATGGGAATCCTGAGCTCTACCTTCGTGTGCGCTTCGGCAAGCAGGTCAAGTGATTTCAGGAAGTTCGAAAATATTGCTGAGCTTGTAGCTTCGCCGTACCCGTAAAATTCCGGCAACTTCAGGTCCGTTGCAACGTGATCAAGCAGGGGCAGTACCTCTTCAAGTAGCCAAGGCAAGGTCAAGTTCGAGTTAAGCGATATTTTAACTCCCTCGCTCTTGAGCTCTTTGAAAAGCCCTTTCAGCTCGTTGACCTGCATGAGCGGCTCGCCTCCAGTTACGTGAAAATAGTCTATAAGAGTTAGGACCGACAAAAGGTCTCCTTTCATTTTTTCTATGTCGATTTCCGAGCAAGCTTCCCGTGAACCATTGGCAATCTTCCAGTTATGGCAAAATGGACAACGCAGGTTACAACCACAAAGCCAAAGCGTGAACGTCACCTTGCCCTTAACGTCCACCAGAGATATGGACTTCCAGCCTGCCCCCTTCAAATCGATCGACCTAGATCGTAGTGCTCTCTTGTCCAGAACTCCTTGCGCCTCGCTGGGTTCCAGTTCTTCAGAGGCCTGTAGTACCCTATGATCCTGCTCCATATTTCCACTTTTTCGGAGCCGCACTTGGGGCATCTTGTGTATATGCCGGTAAAGCTTGAGCCGCAAGTCCTGCAAACGGTCAGAGCAGGTGTATAGCTCCAGTAAACCAGATCCGTATTAATGAGCTTCTTCGTGAGCGAGGCTAAGGCCTCGGGATCGGGCCGCTCTCCCAGGAAGATGTGCATCATAACTCCTCCTGTAAACGAGCGCTGAACGCCGGCTTCGATATCCACGCGATCAGAAAGCTGCAACGAGCCGTAGTAGGGCGCTATGCTGGTGCTGTATATGGGATCCGTCTCCCGTGGCAAAAAGGGCAACAGCTCTGGAAAATCCCTGAGGTCCGAGAGAGCCAACTTAGGAGCCGCGGATTCTCCCGGTATCTCCTCAACGTTCCAAGGGATACCCGTATCCTTCATCCACTCCCTTGCGCGTTTGACCGCGAAGTCGACAAATTGTTTCATCGCATCCCTTGCCCTTAACCAATCTCTCCTACTTCCCTCATACCACAAAGCTGGCTGGTTCATATATATGGCTGCGGCTTCGGGCAGGCCAAGTAATCCTATGGTGTTGAAGTGATTGGCCGGAAACTCGGGTAAGTATTCCCTGATTGCCCAGTAGAAGGAGGGATAAGATCTTAGAAGCCTTACGTATCTATCCCTTAGCCATTCTTCTGCCTGCCTCACCTTACCTAATGCCTCATCGTAGAGCTCCCATACATCCCGATGGTCGCGCTGAGCCTTCATGAAAACTCTCGGTAGGTTGACGTCGGAAGCGTTAACCGATCCAGTCGCATCAGGAAGTGCCCAAATCCCTCCGAAGGCCTTTCTATCTTCGCTAGCTGTAAAACTCTGTTCCACCGAAAAAGACTTGGCCATGGCCAACTCGTTCCTGTCGATGTTTATCCTACAGCACATGGCGAAACTCGCGTCTGGGTCAACAACCCGAGTATTAAGCCAATAGAAACTTCCTTTCTCCGCAGCAGTTTCAAAGATCGATTCAAATATCTCGGGATCATCCCATAGCATGCGCGCCGTCGTCATAAGAGTCGGTATGGGAAACGTGAACGGCTGCCCAATGGAATCTCCGCTCCTCAGAAGCTGACTCAACGCAATCACGAACTCCTTCGCTTCTTTCTCGTAGTTTCCAAGGGTCCCTACCGCCATCCCTCCTAAAATTGCCCGATCACCATCGAGCATTTTCTTTGACGCATCCAACGTCACGGTGAAGTTAGTAAAGGGAGTTTGCATGCCAACCCTGCTCGGGTAGTTTAGGTTAAATAGGAGCCTTTGAACGCCTTGGATGATGCGCTTGCGCTCCAGTTGATCAGCTCTTATGAAGGGACCCGCGTACCACTCCACCGAGGAAAGAGCCTGCGCGCCAGTGAAGAACTGCTGTAGCGTTATCAGGTAATTTGCGATATGATCAACATATGTATCGAAATGTTTTGCAGGCAAGGAGTTTACGGTCGATGTTTTTAACCCCTTGGTAAGCAGCGCGTTCATCGAATGACCGCTGCAGTAAGGAAGGTAAACGCTCATGGGCAGCTTATGGACGTATATCTCCGCGCTCCGCATGGCATCTCTCACCGCAACAGGCATCGATCCTTCCGCTTCGGTCTGAAGAGCCTGCTCGGCAACATAAGAGAAATATCCGGTAGGTCCGAGGTATTTATTCGCATTTTCCAGGACGTCAAGAGTTTCCCTTTTCACGTATCTCAAAAAGCTCTCGCTTTCAGAAAAACCTCCCGATTCCGCCTGCTGGGCCATGCCTTTAATTTGGCATCTCCATTTAAGGCTTTGGATAATTTATCCAACCTTGGCCCTGCCATAGGAACTCAGGCCAAATAAGGGCTTTCAGCATCCCTAAATCCTCAATCAAACGAAAACCCAAGGACCCCGTCGGGCTTTACTGAGCCCTAGCGAGGGCAGGAGCCCA
>DSEZ01000071.1 GCA_011055275.1 Thermoprotei archaeon
GGTTTCAGGGGTTTCTTCTTGGCACTATCTACGTTGGCCGCGTCTTCGGCAGTCATGGCAATAGCCCTGAAGCGCGCTCGGAGCCGCTTCTCCATGTAGTATGTGGTCCACGCTAGGGGCGAGCGGCTCTCCTCCCAGCCTTTTTTCAAAGCTAGTCCAACCTCGGCCTCATCAAACTTCTCGGTGATGACGTATGCTCCCCTCTGCCTTGCCTTGGCCTCCAGCTGGGACAAAAGGAGAAAGTGGGACTCCACTCCCTCGTACTTCGAAAAGACGACGTCGATCTCATCCTTGCTCCACCTGTTCTCAGTCGCGAGCACGGCGCCCACGTCTCTCCTGCCAACGGCAACGCAAGAAGAGCTGAAAAAGCATTTAATGGAATCAAGCTCGAAATCCTCAAGCATGTCGACCAGATCGTTCAAAGTCATGGAGAAGGCGTTGTCAAATGGCTCATCGTTCCCAACCACTGTCTTCTGAAGAACCCTCTGCGTCCCAACGCACGTGTAACCCATCTTGACGTAAAAATCAAGCGCGAACGGCGTTCCGAGCCTGACGCGCTGCCTTCCGCTAAGCGAAATCCTGCGCTCGAACTGCTTCAGCAACTCAGACCCAATGCCCATGCGTTGGTGAGACGGCGTGACGGCTATCCAATCCAGTACGCCCCAGTCTTCAGCAAGCTCGCCTATGGCAAAACCGACCATCAGACCTCCGTCAAACGCCCCTATCTGCAGCGAGGGAAACCTGGTGATGTCGTCTATGAACCCTGGACCTATGACCTCAGGTCTCCTGGCCTCCTCCTTGAACGAACTCGCCGCGACAGACAGCACGCTCGGCAGATCTTTGGCCTTAAGCTGACGAATCATCAACTCATGTCGCCGCATAGCCCAACGTTAAAGTTCCAGCAAGGAAATGCCGGGCTCCTTTTCCTCAAAAGCGTACTTAACCGAAAGGAAAGAGCCTCTCAGCCTCGCTACGTCCGCTCTGACCTCATGAGGATCCTTACCATCCATAAGCACCTGCTTCATCAGCTCAGCGATCTGGTCCATCTCATCGCCGCCCATTCCAAACCTTGTCATTTCCTGCACACCAATCCTGATCCCGCTTGGGTCCTTAACGTTTGAGGGATCGTCCCAAGGAAGCATGTTCTTATTGACTATTATGTTGGCCTCCTCTAGCTTTTGCGCAACCGCGCTTCCCCCACCCAGTGAGGACACATCGACCGCCACCTGATGGCTTCTAGTGTACCCGAGCCCCTCACCCACGACCCTAAATCCCCTGGCCGCTAGGGACTCAGCCAGCTTTCTTGCGTTTCTAACTACCGCGTTCGCGTAATCCCTTCCAAATTCCCTCATTTCTAGCGCCGTTATCGCGAGGGCAGGAAGCCTGTTCAAGTGATGGTTGCTCACAAACCAAGGAAAAATCGACTTCGACGCGGCCTTGAAGTCCTCCTCCCTCCTGGACAGGATAACTCCTCCCTGAGGGCCCGGAAACGTCTTGTGAGTAGAAGCCGTCACTATGTCGGCGCCTCCATCAAGGGGATTAGGCCAGGCACCCCCGGTTACGAGCCCGTAAACGTGGGCAGCGTCGTAGATGACCGTAGCTCCCACAGCTTTCGCGTGCGGGGCAAGCTCCTTCAAAGGGTGCGGGAAAAGGTAAAGGCTCCCTCCCATGATCACGAGCTTAGGGCGAACCTCATAGATCATCTTTATGGCCTTGTCCGAATCCACGTTCAAGCTGGCCGGGTCATAGGGCATGAAGATCTGCTCTATTCCCAGGGCCCCAAGCGTGCCGAACTTCGTGTGACTAACGTGGGCGCCGGCCTGAACTGGCACGACCAATGCCTTATCGCCACATGACGCGGCACTCCTGAAAGCGGCCGCGTTCGCTATGGTGCCGCTAATGGGCCTGAGGTCGCTGAAGGACGAACCCGATATCTGATTCAAAAGAGACGAGGCCAGCGTCTCTATCTCGTCCACGTATTTAACTCCCTGGTAGAACCTTTTCCCCGGGGTTCCCTCGGCATACCTGGAGCCAAAGTCGCTAGCGTAAACGGAGAGGGCCAAGGGGCTCATGACGTTCTCGGAGGCTATTAGATTTATCGTCTGCTTCCTCCTCCACAGGTTCTGCGCACGCGTCACGTCAAGTATGCGATCCAGCTCACTTATGCGTGCCAAATTACTTGAATTTTAGAGCCCTTTTTAAAGCTTGCAACGTCTAACCCAGGAGAACCGGGGAGTAGTTCTTGAGCTCCTTCTCCCTGTCCGCGTAATCGGGCATAAGCGATTTCAGGCGGGCCTTGAAGGAGGCGGAGTGATTGTGCTCGTACAGATGCACTATCTCGTGAAGGACCACGTAATCCCTCAGGTTATCTGGAAGGGCAGCAAGCTGACTGTTGTATATTAGGTCTCCTTTCCCCGAGCAAAGCCCCCACCATGTCCTTGAGGGCTTAACTGTTAGCGAGCGATAGCTGAAGCCCATTATGTCCTCGTAGTGCGAGATGCGCTCCCTAACGTAGGCCTCGGTCTCTCTCTTATACAGCGCGGAAAGGGACTCACCCTTCAGCTCTTCAAAGTCGTGGTACTCCCCCCGCAGAAGGAAGCGATTGCCATCGAC
>DSEZ01000072.1 GCA_011055275.1 Thermoprotei archaeon
CCGCGTCCTTCACCGAGAACGAGTACGAAAAGGCGGCCAGCGTCCTGCCACTTACCCTAACGGGAGGAGTTAAAAACGACATACCGCTGCCGGCCGAGGCGGAGATCGCTCTCGAAGCCGAGGTACTGCCCGAGGACTTCGACGAGGGACCTTTTAGCGAGTACACGGGCTACGTGGGGCTCGACTCCACAAAGAACGTGGCACGCGCGAAGTCAATACTCAGAAGAAAAGACGCCATATACTACGACGTGCAGCCCTCTAATTCCAATGAACACGTCAACCTGTTCTCCTTCCCAAGGCACGCAGCCGTTCACAAGGTTGTGAACTCGGTCGTGCCTCGAGGGCACGCTTACGCTCTAATCTGGCCTCAGCGCGCCTCCAATTACATGGTGTTGGGATACGTCGATCCTCCTCAACCAGGGTTGGCGAAGCAGCTAGGATTGCTTTTGATTGCATCTGACCCCCTTTTCTCCAAGTTCGCGCTCGTTAACGAGGGATATGTGAACCTCTCCCTGTACGGTCTTTTGTCGAACTTGGCCAAGAGCTACTCTCCGGAAAGAATAGAGATCATAAAGGGGCTTTACTCCATAGGCTCCAACCCGACGGGAACGAGAGGAACCTCTGCTAAGCTCATAGCCGTCAGCTCTGGAAACGCCTCGTTTTCTGTGAAAGGCAACGGATCGGCGGTAAGGCTCATGGAAGGTGCACAGGTCCTTCTAGCTGTGGATACGACAAAAACCTCGCAGGGAGTCATAAACGTCAGGTTTCCGAGAGATGCTAAGAGAATAAATGAGGACAGCCTCGCGTGGGTCCTTGCCACAAGGGTGAAGCCAGATGAGGACATAGACGTGAGAAGAGACGGCATCGATATAGATGCGACAAGGACGGTTGGAGAAGTACCTCAGCTTCCCTCTGAGGTCATAAGCAGAATAAGACATCGCCTTATACAGGAGACGTGAACTACCCGCCCTAACGGGGCAGACGGTGGCTTCCGCATCCTTGAAACGCCCATCGAGTTAAAAAATCAGCGAAGTTTTTGGCCATACAATCCAGCAAGACCCACTGCCATGGCAACACCCATCAGCACGATTCCCGCTGCCTCTACGTAAGGCACCAGCGTTATGAGGAAGACGCCAAGCCCTATCAGGCCCAGCACCATGCCAGAGAGAGATAGCCAGTAAACCAAAGACCTTGCACGCGACCCTTCTGGAAGCTTCCAGTCCAGATAGATCGTGACAGCGGCGAGCAAGGGCAGGAAGAAGAAGGGATACATGAGGTGCCCGCTCATGAAAGCGTCGTCGTGCGCGTAACCAGGCCCTCCATTCGGGGGCACACCTGGGGAGCCAAAGCCATAGTAGCTTTCGTTGAACTCGATGTAATAGCCGATCCCGATGAGAGCCAGCATCGCGAAAAGCCACGTGAGCACAGATGCAATCCTAACCGAACTCCTCTTCACGAATGGCCAAAGCCCCACCAGGGATATCAGCGCTCCCCAACCCACGATCCCCGTTTGGCTGTCGTCCAGGGCCAGACCATTCATGCCTCCCGGCCCGAAGGGTGCTATCGCTGGTATGGAGTATGTTCCCAAACCCGATATGAAGTACAGGTAGCTCATGCTTATGACGCCGAAGGTCGAAACAAGCATTCCGGCGTTTACCAGCTTCCTCTTTCCAGGGTCCAGCTTCTCGTAATGAACCAAGAGGGCGGTAAGGGCAACGATGCCTCCCATGACAGCTGGAAGCATTTCGTGCGAGTGAGAGGTGACCAGGTTTCCCTCGAACGTGGTGGCGTTTATCCCAAGTCCGTTTATGTAAGACTGGAGAAAAGGCATGGAAGAGTAGCCCACGAACATCCCCTGTGCAACAAGAAGCCCGTAAAGCCCGGCGAGCGTGGCAGATACCGAGGCCACAAACAGCAACACGTACGCGCCGAAAACCTGTTTGAACCTTTCCCTTTCCTTGAATGGGAACACCAACAAAGCAACGTCGAAAATCACCGCGAGGAACATGACCCACGCATCCCTCACGCCCTCAGCAACCGTGCCCACAGGAGAGCCCACAAAGGCTATGCCTAGGAGGGTGGTCGCTATGACGGGATAAGTGCTTAGATTAAGGGCAGCCCTTATCTTGTCCTCAAGCCCCACCGCGGCGGCTGCCACAATCATCAGAAAGAATGTGAATGGTATCATAACCGCGTGGTACCACTCCACGGTTCCAAAGGAGAAGTCACCCAATGGGAACCAGTTAGTCAAGAAAGCCGAAGCCAGAAGTACCAGAAGCATGTAAGTTATGAGGGAGATAGCGTTAAAGCGGTCGTCTAGCCAAATAGACCCATGCGCTTTTTGCAATTTACCATTTATTGATTGGGCTTCATATTTATGCGTTACGAAATGACATCGCGATCGCGTGGCATGGACCTTTGCCGGCTCCACCCTGCCCACGGAAAATCTACTGGGAGGACTTTACTGCTTAAAAAGACTTGCGAACTGACCCCCTGAACGACTTTCAAACGACAGAACCAAAACGGATTACCTCCAGCCTTGCTTCGAGTACTTGACAGCCAAGTCAGCCATGACGTCTGCAACGTCCTCGGCGAGATCGCTTAGTAGCTCGTAATGCTCGTATAGGTCCTTGTACTTGATAATGGTTACGGCATCATTTTGGCTAAACACGTCAGCTAGCGCAAGTCTAAGCAGGTCATCTGCCTCGTTTTCTATCTCGTGTATCCTCCTTATGATTTCCTCCAGCTCCTTCGTCTCTCCGTGCACCAGATCCCTCAGGTGGTCGACTCCCGCTCTTAGAAGCGATGAGAGCTCCACGATCCCCTTGGCAAACTGCTTTGTTACGTCGTTCGGTTTGGCCTGATAAAGCATGAACCTGTAAGCGGTCGCCTGTTCTGCGTCAAGCACGTCGTCGAGCTTCTCGGTGAGCTGGGCTATCTCCATGTGATCCATGAACGATATGTTTCTCAAGTTCAGGGACACAAATATCTCATGGACCGAGTCG
>DSEZ01000073.1 GCA_011055275.1 Thermoprotei archaeon
GCCATGATCCGGTCTACTACGCGGATTACGTTAGAAGAACGGCCAGGGAGGTGAGAGGCTGGCTTGAAGACGGGATTTGACGAGCTCGACGAGGTAATAGCCGACGACTGGACCGTGGAGTTCTTCTCGATCAACGCAAGGCTAATCTTCTCCTTTTACCACAGGGTCATCGTCGAGTCCGCTCCCGTTAACGTGCTGGTAGTAGGGGAAAGAGGAGGGCTTGACCCCTACCTTTTGATCCAGATAGCGAGGGCCATAGGAAGAGAGTCCGTGGAGGAGGAGTTGATCATTAGGAGAGCCTTCAAGGCCGAAGACGTCCCTCCCTCTATTGAATCCTTTGACGGCGACCTAGTGATCATCGACCCATATCATCACAACAAGCTACAGGACAGGGTGGCCTCGGCGATAAAGGAGAGGGGAGGCAAGACCTTCCTCTTCTCATTTGGGGACAGAAGAAGGTTTGGAAGCGTGTTTGGCTGGCATGTAGCCTCATCGGTGATCGAGCTGAAGGAGGTAGAGGGCGGATTTAAGGCCAGGTTGATAAAGAGCCCATCCTATCCTGAAGTGGAGCTTGCCTTTTCATCGGTTTTCTGGAGGGCGGAGCAGGGACTCTCGCGCTGGTTATGATAGATCAAGTAAATGATCACATGACACGGTAAGCGATCTCTTCTAAAGTAAGCTCACTCTAAAACGATGACCCAGCGCTATATATCTACTTAAAAGAGCTTTTTGCGCGTTAAATTGAGTACCGATTAGACGGCGCATCTTTGTGGTGCCAAGTTTTTCTGCGTAAAACCATGGAGTTCTGAAGGTCACGGCCTGCCGATTTTTTCCTGGCCAGCCTTATGAAGCGCTGAAAGTAAGTCAAAAGGATTATCGTGATGCTTGTTTTGTAATACGACCGACTTCATGTTAAAAAGAAGCGGTCGTTACCTTGCCCAAGGCGTTCGCTTCGGTGCCTTCTATTTTATGCATGTTGCAAAGTTCCACCCAATATGACTTAAATGAAGCGTTGTATGCCTCGATTTACCTATAAAGTCGAAAATGCGCTTTTCCAGCTGTAAAAAAATGCATTTATTGCGGCTTTTGCTCCAATTCGAAACGACAATTCGAAGGAAAACTTATATGCAACGGACCTCTTACACAGATGTGTAATGAGCCGCAGTCTAAGCGTTTCTGATTCCAGCTTGGGCGTTGCGGTCGATTCCCCGCGCGTGGTGAAATATGCGCTTGCTGGTGCTCCCAACGTCGGCAAGTCAACGATATTTTATCGGTTAGTCGGGAGACGGGTCAAGATCGCCAACTACCCAGGCAAGACCTTAGACAAGGAGGTGGGGTCGTTCGTGGAGGGAGAGACACGCGTTGAGCTCTCTGATCTTCCCGGAATTTTCAATGCGAAAGATCCAAGGGATGAAGATGAGCGCTTGGCGTTGTCAGATGCGCTCAAAGGGGATTACGACGGCGTGGTCGTCGTTGCTGCGCCGCACGTGATGAAGGAGTCCATCAGCCTGCTTAGGATGCTGGCCAAGGTTAGGAAGGTACTCTTCGTTGTGAACATGGTAGATATTGCAGGTCCCATCTTGGATGAGGAGGGCCTTTCTTCAAAATTGGGAGTACCCGTGATTTACGTGTCAGCTGCCAAGGGCATGGGGATACAGAAGCTGAGAAGGGCTTTAGCTGACAACCTATGCGGTATGGCCGATGTGCCGGATGTTGACGTTGAGCTTAAGGGTCGGCTTTGGCAGGCTAGGCTTCTCAGCAGGCCGGCCATTGCCGTTCCAATCCTTCTGGGTATCCTTATGCTAACCCTCGTTGCGCTTCTCTTTTTCGTGGACGGTACGACCCCTTTTGGCGAGAGCCCTTTTGCGCTTGAGCCGGCCATGCAGCCAATTCTGGATAGGATTGGTTCGCTTTTGGTGGTGCCTGGAAACCCGCTTCTGTCCCTCCTCCTTAGGAATGGTATTTGGTCAGGGGTTTCCGTGGTTATATTGTTCATACCTTACGTTGCTGCGGTCGCCTTCTTCATGGCCATTTA
>DSEZ01000074.1 GCA_011055275.1 Thermoprotei archaeon
CAGCCTCCTTCAGCGTCTCCTTAACGTCGGAGAGCCCGCCAACGTCATCCCATCTGACCTCCGGCACCTCTACGTAGACCTCCCTTAGCGTCGTTGGGACTATGTCTGGCAGCGCCTTCATGAAGTCATCCATGGTAACCTCCATCTTCTCCAGGATCTCGGCAGGAATCTCCCCTTCTATGTCCTGTATTTCGGGCAGGTATCTCCTAAGGGCCCTCATCGCCGCTTCCCTCACAAGAGCTGCAAGGTCAGCACCGGTGTATCCATTGGTCATATCCACGAGCCTGCGTATGTCCACGTCCTTGGCCAGCGGCATTCCCCTCGTGTGTATCTGAAGGATCTCCTCTCTTCCCTCCTTGTTGGGTATGCCTATCTCTATCTCACGATCAAACCTTCCTGGGCGCCTTAGAGCTGGGTCAATGGCCTGAGGTATGTTGCTCGCGCCTATGACCACGACGTCACCTCTTGCCTGAAGCCCGTCCATAAGGGCTAGCAACTGGGCAACTACCCTCCTTTCAACCTCCCCCGTGACCTCTTCCCTCTTGGGCGCTATGGCGTCTATCTCATCTATGAATATTATGGATGGGGCATGCTTCTTGGCGCCATCAAATATCTCCCTTAACCTTTGCTCCGATTCACCGTAAAACTTGCTCATGATCTCAGGCCCATTGATCGACACGAAGTACGCATCTGTCTCGCTTGCAACCGCCTTGGCCAGCAGCGTCTTGCCCACGCCAGGAGGACCTATCAGGAGAACTCCCTTCGGAGGGTCGATGCCAAGCCTTCTGAAGAGCTCAGGGTGCTTGAGGGGCAGCTCTATCATCTCCCTGACTTTGAGTATAACGTCCTTGAGCCCTCCTATGTCGTCGTACGTTATGGGCCTTCCCTCATCACCTTCCACGGGCTTATCTGATATTACAACTTGGGTGTCATCGGTCACCAGAACTATTCCGGGTGGCCTCACGGAGACCACGGTGAAAACCATGGACTGACCAAGCACAGGAATAAGCACCTTATCACCTTGTATGACCACGAAATCAATGAGCCTCTTCTTCACGTAACTCGAGAAGCCCTCGTCCACGCTGACCTGGAAGGAGGAGGATGCCAACTTAACCATCTGGGCAGGCTTGTAGGACGCCTTCCGCACCACAACGCGATCTCCTAGTGAAGCACCTATGTTTTGGCGAGTGAGCCCGTCCATCCTTATTATATCCTGATCCTGATCTTCGATGTAGGCGGGCCATGCTATGGCTGCGCTTCTCCTCTTAGCAAACAGCTCCACGACGTCACCTACTTCAACGCCGAGTGCTTGAAGCGCTGCCTGGTTTATCCTAACCTTTCCCCTTCCATAATCGCGCGGCTTGGCGTCCGCCGCCCTCAATATGACCTCACGCTTTTCCTCCCCCTCTTGCGACAAAATCCTTCACCACGATATTATCAAAAACACGGTTTTAACCCTATCGCACTGGCCGGGTAAGGGCCTTGAGGATGTTGCATGGCGCTGTAAAAACTAAAAGGTTAAATCATGGCTACATGCTATCATATGGCCTACGATCAATCGGAAGAAGAAAGAGTTTCATATGACCGCTCCGTGGCATCGCTTATAGATCACGCGAGGATCGTTCAAGAGGCACTGAGGGCAGTCCTCCAGACGGCGGACGGCGTAAAGAAAAAAGACCCAAAGGCATCAGGCTCTGCATACAAGAAGCTCCTAGAACTCAAGGAGGTCGACGAGCTCAACGTCAGGAAGAGGGTAGAACAGACCCTTGCTGAGGCCCAGCTCGTGTCGAACTTCGCGGCAAATCTTCTTGCCACCGACGATCTCATAACCGAGATCTCCTCCTTTGCAGAGGCCGTGAGCTTCAGACTAAACGCCATGACCAGCGAGGACTTCTGCCTAATGCTCAAAAGCGACGAGAAAGAAAGTCAGGATTTCATAACCGGGATAACCGAGATAATTAACATGGCCTTTGAAGCCTTCGAGAAGGCGAAGAGCGCGTTGCAATCTCTCAGGGCGGACACAGCCAAGGCCGTTCAGCTGACTTATGAGGTAGACCAAATAGAGGCTGATGTAGATCACAAGCAAAGACAGCTAGACCTCATATTGCTCAGTTATAACTTCGCCTTGCCGTGCATCCTGCTCATGCATGAAACGGTACAAAGGGCCGAGGAAATGGTCGACTCGGTTCAAAGGCTTGCCAGTTCGGTTAGGATTCTTGCTCTGATGCGCGGAGGAATGTCTTAAGGCCTCCTGAGTAGAGCGCCGCGGTTATGCCAGTCACCACCACGTCCCACCAATATAGGATGAGCCTGATAAGCAATGTGGCAGCTATGGCTATGCCCGCTGGCACGCCGAGCGCGACGTAAGATAAGCTCATGGCGGCCTCCACAAAGCCGAGCATGCCTGGAACGCCAATTGGTATGCTTGTCACGAGCTCACCTACAAGCATAACCAGCGTTATCTCCCAGAAGTTTATGCCGTAGTAGTTCATGGATACGAATACCCAATAGGAGACAAGCGCCGCAACCAGGAGCCTCGCAACTATTATCATCAAGGACAGCAGCGCACCCATAGGAGAGTGGGACATGCTGACTATGGCGTCGCTGAACTGTATAGTGGTCTCCTGGGCTTTCTGCTTCGCCCTCTTATCAACACCTACCTTTTTTATGAACTTGTAGTAAAAGTTGAAGAAGTGATTGGCTGCCCAGCCAACCAATCCCCTGTGCCTTGATGCCGCAAGTATGAAGG
>DSEZ01000075.1 GCA_011055275.1 Thermoprotei archaeon
GGCCACGTCGACCACGGAAAGACTACCCTTGTTCAAGCGCTTACTGGGGTGTGGACCGGTAAGCACAGCGAGGAGATGAAGAGGGGCATGACCATCAAGCTGGGCTACGCAAATATGAGGATAATGAAGTGCCCGCATTGCCCGGCTCCCCTCTCTTTTTCCACCAGCGATATCTGTCCTCACTGCGGCTCGAAAACGGAGCTCGTTAGGAAGATCTCCATAATCGACGCGCCCGGCCATGAGGTATTGATGGCAACTATGCTAAGCGGAGCAGCGGTTATGAACGCGGCTCTGTTGGTTGTTGCGGCAAACGAGGACTGCCCTCAGCCGCAAACGGTCGAGCACTTTGCGGCCCTTACCATCATGGGCGTAAGGCAGCTGATAGTCGTTCAAACTAAGGTTGATGTTGTAACGGAGGAGCAGGCCTTAAAGAACTACAATCAGATAAGGGCGTTTCTGAAGGGGAGCTGGGCCGAAAACGCCCCGATCATACCCGTTTCCGCCGTAGATAATCTGAACATAGACGTACTTCTTGAGGCCATGTACGAGTTGTTTAAGCCCCCTCTTGTAGATGTCGATGCGCCTCCTAAGTTTTACGTTACGAGGTCTTTTGATATAAATAAACCCGGGTCAGACATATCGTCACTTAAGGGGGCAACCGTAGGGGGCTCGCTTGTGAGTGGGAAGCTATCAGTAGGAGATGAGCTTGTGATAATGCCAGGCGTGAAAGACAGTAAGGGTAACTACAAACCTCTGGAAACCATGGCAGTTTCCATGCAGATGGATACCGATGTGAAGGAAGCCATGCCAGGGGGCCTTCTTGCAATATCCACCGACTTGGATCCCTCGTACTCGAAGGCCGATAGGTTGGTGGGTCAGGTGGTGTTTAGAAAGGGGCAAGAAGAGAAAGCCGTTACAAAAGCCGTTATGACCTTGAAGCTTTTTGAAACGGTTCTGGGTACGAGCGAGCCGCTCAAGGTTACCCCCATAGTTCCCTCAGAGGAAGTGCTGGTTGAGGTTGGGCCTGCGCTGGTGCTGGCGAACTTTAGGCAGACATCAAAAGGGGCTTATGAAGCGGAGTTCAAGAGGCCGGTTATCCTTGAAAAAGGGCAGACGGTTGCCATAAGCAGGAGGGTCAAGAACAGGTGGAGGCTCTCAGGATACGGGACGGTGGAACGCTTTTAACGACGAGCAATTCCAAGAAAAGGGTCTTGTTTGACACGAGCTTTCTAATAAACTCGCTTGGTATGCGCTCTGACTTGGATTTCATGATCGAGAGCCTCGTGGGTCCTTACAAGGGATACGTTCCCGAACCTGTAATAAGGGAGTTGAAGAGGTTCCCAAAGGACATTTCCGTACCCGCGCTCCTTCTGGCCTCTAGGTATGCGGTCATCCCGTCTGAGGATGCCTATGCCGATAACTTCATGATAAGGGAAGCTAGGCTTGGAAAATGGATACTTGCCTCAGATGACCTATCGCTTTCGCGGGCCGTTAGGACTTATGGGATTGCGGTCATTTCTCATGCTGGAAGGAAACTCCGTTATTCGGCACCTGTCTGAGATCGTCGTGTTCTGACCTTAAGAGCATAAAGCCCAGCTTTCTTTATGCCAAGCATAGACGCTACCTTTGAGTTATCTGGGTCAAGTACTGCTACCATCCCATCCCATCTATCCGAGAATTCCCGCCCACCGCAGACCGGGCATATGTTTGTGTCATCTGGGACAAGGGCCTTGCACCGAACACAGGCCTTCAGTGTTGCTCACCCTTGGCCTGGACTTGCTGTTTCTCCGCTGCCAGCCACTGTAAGCTGCCGAGGCCGGGCTGCCTCAGCGTTAGGCTCACCTTAACATCACTTGAGTCGCCCTCGTGCACGCTCGCCGTTATTATCCTTGCCCTTACTAGATCTCCCCTCTCAATGGTCTTCTTGGTGTTCCTTCCTATGTACTTGCCGCCCCGTGGGTCGAAATCGACGTAATCGTCCATGAGCTGGGACTGATGGGCTACCCCTTCAATCGGACCTATTCTGACGTGTATGCCATATTCTTCAACGGCTACTACTTCTCCTTCGACAATTTCTCTTTCCAATGGGCGGTAGGTTAGGAGAGAAAACGACGCTTCATGATAGGTCACGCCCTGTCCTATGGGTATCTTTCCCTCTTCGGACGCCTGAACGTCGAGCACCTGCAGCACTATGCCTATGTCCTCGTTTATTACCTTGCCGACGTACTTTTCCCTGAGGGCCATGGTCACGGCGTCCTCTAGCGGATTTCCGAAGAGGGTGGCCGGCACTTTTACCAAGTCGCTCACTTTGCAGAGGTAAAACATAGACTAAACACGCCCTACTTTTTATCGCTTTTGTTGCAAAGATGCCCGTACCTGTCGGTTTGGATCGCCCTTATCGCAGAAAACGATAAGCCCATATTGCAATGGGGATGAATGAGCGGGTCGCTTTCTGCGTACCATGGGATCGGTGAACACGTCGTACTCATCGGTGCTCGTGGATGAGAACTCGGAAATTACGGCTCCCTCATCACCTGCCTGAAACCAGTGCTTGGTGTTGGGGGGTATTGTGTACTGCTGGGCGGGGAGAAGTACTATTTGATGCTTTGCGGTATAGTATTCTGGTCTCAAGGGAGGTCTTACGTCAGGTTGCTTTTCCTCTTCTCCCTCTACGAAAAGGTAAACCTTTCCCCAGCGGCATCTGAACGTCTCCTGCTTTCCTTGCCTGCCGTTTACCGGAGGATGCCTATGTTCTGGGCACGTTTGCCCTGGTAACATTATCAGCTCTTTTGCACAGTACCTATCATTGTTTACATATACAATCAGCTGCAAGCCTACCTGCTCCAAGTGGCCAAGCCCGAAATCAGCAACCTCCATGTTATTGATTTCTTCATTGGTTACAGCTATGCATGCCTTCTTCAATATGGCGAGGGCTTTTTCCCTCACTTTTAAGCGCGTTGCGTCGTTGCTCATAAGTAATATTTGTTACAACGTAAAAGGCATTTGGCCATGAACTTTACTTTGATGGGGGGTCAGGGAAGTGGAAGCTCCGTCCGTTAGGGCAGGCCAGTTCGTTATGACGCGCCGAAGCTCTCTTTGTTGTGATTCACCTTTATAAGTCATGGCATGGGAAAGTTATGGGCTTAGTGTACTTGCCACTTCCTCAAGACATGGAACTCATGCGTAGGCCCTTTGGCGAGCTTTACGAAGGAAGCAAACTGGAAGACCTCCCCGATCGCTTGAGGAAGAGGGTGAGAGAGACCGTTCTCTGCAGCGTGGGAGATGTGGTTACCCGTTATCTACTGAAGAACGGCCTTTTCCCAAACGTGGTTGTGACCGACGGCAAGACGCTCCGGGGTAATGCGGGGCTAAGTAAAGCGGAAAGCGGTTATGAGGTCATCCAAGTGCATAATCCTCCTGGAACCGTTTCAGCCGAATCCCTTTCGGTTATTACCGCTATGTCGCAGAAGATAAATCCCTCGTGCAGGTTCTGGATAACGGTGGAGGGCGAAGAAGACCTTTTAGCACTTCCCATAATAGCTCTTTTCCCTCCGTCAACCATAACGCTTTACGGGCAGCCAAAGAGGGGCGTCGTTTTGGTCACGGGTAACGCTAAAAAGGAAGAGGCGTTAAAGATATTGGAGAGGATGCAGGTCGCCAGAAGAGATTAGCTTGATTAGGGATTTTAGGAACAACCTCCTAGGTAGAAGAGAAGTGACCCTGACGTTTTCCACGCAGGGCCCCACTCCGAGCAGAAAACAGGTACTGTCTTTGATAGCTTCTGCTTTACACGCGCCAGAGGATAGGATCGTGATAAAGGAGATAAAGCAGGAGTACGGCGAAACGGTCGTCGTGGTAACCGCAAACGTTTACGACGACGCCGCGACTCTAAAGCGCGTCGAGTATCAGCACTACCTCAAGAGGCTTGAAGGTAAAAAAGAGGGGCAACAGGTCCCAGCAGGGCAGGCTCCGGCTCAGGAGGCGAAGTGAGTTGTCAGAAGTTCACAAGCTTTACGATTATTCTTATGAGACGGGAACCATAACACTTAAGAACAGGAAGTGCCCGCGTTGCGGATCTGTTATGGCCAAACACACGGTAGGAGGTGCGAGGTGGAGCTGCGGAAAGTGCGGCTATACGGAGTATGTAAAGGGATCCTGATTTGAGGTATTGGGTAGGGATTGAGAGCACCGCCCACACGTTCGGAGTTTCCATAGTTTCTGAGGAAGGAACGATATTAGCCGACGAAAGGGACGTGTACGTTCCGCCTGCTGGAGGGCTGCAGCCTAGGGAAGTTGCTAGGCATCACACGAACGTTGCGCCCGACGTAATAAAGAAGGCGTTCACCAGGGCTGGAATAGGTTCCTCTGATGTGACCGGGATAGGAATTTCTTACGGTCCCGGGCTTGGGCCTTGCCTTCGTGTGGGAGTTTCTGTTGCGAGGGCTCTCTCGTCCTATTATGGTTGGAGGCTTTTCGGCGTTAATCACACCGTTGGCCACGTCGAGATCTCAAGGCTTTTAAGCGGCTTCTCGGACCCATTGGCCGTTTACGTATCAGGCGGAAATACCAATATCGTTGCCTGGAAAGACGGTCGGTACAGGATATTTGGAGAGACCCTTGACATAGCGGTGGGCAACCTACTTGACTCGTTTGCCCGTGAAGTGGGGCTGCAGCATCCGGGTGGGCCGAAGATCGAAAAGCTCGCGCTTGAAGGTGAGAAGCTTGGCCTAATAGAACTGCCCTACTCAGTAAAGGGGCAGGACGTATCGTTTTCTGGCCTTTTGACCGCGGCCATAAAGGTTTACAAGTCAGGGGAAAAGCTCGAAAGGGTAGCTTACTCTCTTCAGGAAACGGCTTTCGCCATGCTCGCGGAAGCGGCCGAGCGCGCTCTGGTGCACACGCGCAAGGATTCTGTTATCTCCGCGGGAGGGGTCGCAGCTAACTCGAGGTTAAATCAGATGCTTTCTCTTGTGGCTAAGGATCATGGTGTTCCATTCTTTGCCACTCCCATAAGGATGGCAGGCGATAACGGGGCTATGATAGCCGCTGTAGCCATGGAAATGGACATGGAAGGAGTTAGCCCAGAAGATCCTTCAAAGCTTTTGCCCACGCCGAAGTTGAGGATGAGTGATACTGAAGTGTATTGGAGGTTCACGGGGCTGAAGCTGAAGGTGAAATAAAGATGGCTGTCTTGGACTTTTTTGTTGAGGAGTCTCTTGTGGCTAAGGGGGCAGAGGCCGAGCTTTGGTCTGGTACCATGCTTGGCATGCCGGTGGTCATAAAGAGGAGAACAAGCAAGGCGTACAGGGACCCAGCTCTCGACTTCAAGCTTAGGGTAAACAGGACCTTTGAGGAAGGAAGGCTCATATCCAAGGCGTACATGGCAGGTGTCAGCGTCCCAGCTCCTCTTTTCATTGATCCCATAAATTTCATGATCGTTGAAGATTACGTTAAGGGAGAGCTTTTGAGAGATGTCGTGGAGCGTAAGGGGCTCATGCACAGCGTTGGTGTTGAAGTTGCCAAGATGCATGGTGCTGGAATAGTCCATGGCGACCTAACTACGTCGAACGTGTTGATAACTTCAGAGGATAAACCCGTCATTATAGACTTTGGCCTAGGGGCTTTTAGCAACGACGTTGAGGACTTGGGCGTCGACGTGCTATTGATGAAGAAATCGTTGGAGGCGAACGTACCGGCTAAGGCCGGAGCCCTTTACGATGAGTTCATGAAGGGGTACAGAGAGGTGGCAGGTGCGGCTTCAGAAGAGGTCTACAAGAGGGCCGAGGAAATAGAGAGAAGAGGGAGGTATTTCCAAGAGAGGGCAATTGACTGATGAGGGTTTTGCTGGTAACGGGGAACCAATCGAAGGTGGCTGAGGTCAGAGATGTGCTTAAGCCCTACGGGGTGAACGTGGAGAAGGCTGACTTGCGTAAATTTGAAGTTCAGGGGGAGATAGAAGAGGTTTCGATGTTGGCGGCTCGCCTGGCCGCGATGGAGGCCTTAGAACCAGTCGTAGTTGACGACTCTGGGTTATACGTGGAAGCCCTGAAAGGTTTTCCGGGTCCCTATTCTTCTTACGTTTACTCCACCATAGGTAATGAGGGCCTCCTTTCGTTGCTTAGCCACGATGACAATCGGGCTGCGGCGTTCAGGTGCGCCGTCAGCTACGTAGATCCAATCAACAGGGTTGAAAGGACTTTCTTAGGAGAGGTTGCAGGTTACATAAGGCGCGAACCAGGTAAACCAGGTGGATTTGGTTTCGATCCCATATTTTCCCCTTTCGGTCCGAACGGCGTGCCCCTCTCCGAGATGTCCGTCGAAGAAAAAAACGCCATATCGCACAGGGGCAGGGCGTTCAGAAAGCTTGGGGAATACCTTGCGGCAAGGCAGTAAGGTCTACCTGTGGGGTGGCCTTGGACGTCGAGCGGGGAGAAGATGATTGAGCTGGACGGCAGCTTCGGAGAGGGAGGAGGACAAATGCTGAGGACAGCGCTCGGCCTTTCGGCCGTTCTCGGAAAGCCTTTTTTCATGAAACACATAAGAGCTGGGCGCGCTAGAGCAGGCCTTCAGAATCAGCACCTCAAGGCGGTTGAGCTCATGCAAAAGCTCACTGATGCTAAAGTCGTTGGGAATGTTATCGGTTCCATGGAACTGATTTTTGTTCCATCAAGAAGGCCGCAGGGCTCGATCGCATTAGATACCGGTACAGCTGCGAGCCTAACGCTAATGATACAGCCGCTCTTAATAGCAACGTTGGCAGGCGGTGACTTGGCGATAGACCTCAAAGGA
>DSEZ01000076.1 GCA_011055275.1 Thermoprotei archaeon
GCGGCAGCTGCAGCTGCAGCCGTCATAGCCGAACTAGATGTGAGCAGCATAAAAACCGCCATAGAGAAGGAGATAAGGGTACCTAGGTCGTTACTTGAAGTGGAACAGGCTTTAGCTGAGGACTTATTTTACGAGGTAAAGAGCAAGCCCTTACCTAAGCCTTGGCCCGAAGAAAAGTCTTCTGCATCTATTTTGGAACTAAGCCCAGAGCCCTGGGAATTGAGCAACCCAATCATAAAAGCAAGCGGCACTTCTGTTATGAGAAAGACCGGCTCGTGGAGAGTGAAAAGGCCAGTCATCACGCTCGATAAGTGTAAGGCATGTTTCCTATGCTACGTTGCTTGCCCCGAATCAGTTATAACCCTTGACGAAAAGCACATGCCTTCCATATCATACGACAATTGCAAGGGGTGCATGATATGTAAAAGCGTCTGTCCCTTTGGCGCCATTCAAGAGTACCCTGAAACCGAGGTGCAACCGATTGCTTGACCTGATAACGGGAAATGAAGCGATAGCTTGGGGAGCTCGGCTAGCGCAAGTCGATTATGTTCCCATATATCCCATAACTCCACAGACCGAAATAGTCGAAAAGCTCTCTGAATGGGCTGCCAACGGGCTCATAAGGGCGAGGATAACCAAGATGGAATCTGAGCACTCCATGATAACTGCAGCTGGCGCTGCAGCGCTCGCAGGCGCGCGTACCTTCACCGCCACCTCTTCACAAGGCCTCCTTTATGCCTTCGAAATGCTCTACAACGTTTCGGGGTGGCGCGCTCCTTTCGTGCTCGCGAATGTCTCAAGAGGACTGGCCGCGCCACTTACCCTTTTACCAGATCACAACGATGCGTTGGCTGCAAGAGACTCTGGCTTCCTCCAGTTCTACGCGGAAACATGCCAGGAAGCCCTTGACTCCGTGCTGATAGCATACCGCGTGTCCGAGAGTCGCAAGGTAATGCTTCCGTCAATGGTCAACATAGATGGATTTTACTTATCATTCACAAGAGAAAAGGTCATGATACCTGATGAGTTAGGAGACTTTCTTCCGCCTTATCCAATTCCAGCAATTTCCGCTGGCAACATGCCGTCAATGGGTCCAACAGTGCTCGACCCCTCCGTTTACTCCTACTTCAAATACCAGATGCACCTGGCCCAGATCAGCGCCCTTGATGAGCTAAAAAAGGCCATAAGCGATTACGAGAAGGTCTTTGGCATAAAGCGCAGTTTGATTGACGAATACATGGCAGAGGACGCAGATTACGTCATCGTCATGACGAGCTCCTTTGCCACAATGGCCAGAAAGGCGATAAAATCCATTAGGGAAAAAGGAATTAAGGTAGGCTTAATAAGGCCATGGGTCTTGAGACCCTTCCCAAGAGATGATCTCTTAAGTGCATTGGCTGGAAAAAGAGGAGTAGCCGTCTTCGATCAAGATGTCTCCCCCGGTTTCGGAGGCGCCCTTTATGCCGAGATAGCGAGCTCGCTTTACGGGGCACCAGATGCTCCTCACATTGCCTCCTTCATAGGGGGCTTGGGAGGCAAGGAGCCAACTATAGAGGAATTCGAATTCATGATAAGAGAGCTGATCAGCCCCGACCTAACGCGCCGTGGACCAGTCATGCTCTGGACAGACAAGGACCAAAGGATTCTAGATGAGCAAAGAAGCATAGCATTAAGAGGCGGTGTCGTTGGCAGGTGATCTCTCTATAAAGACCATCCGTGAAACGCCTCTCGAAGAGTACTTGCATCCGGGTTCTTCGATGTGCCCTGGCTGCGGGGCTCAGGTCATGATAAGGCTAATGTTGAAGGTTCTCGGCCCTAAAACCTTTATCGTCAATGCGGCCGGCTGCATGACCCTACTTCAGACGTATCCCTATTCAAACTTAAAGTCTGGATGGCTGTACACGGCCTTCGCGTCCGCTCCGGCCGGCGCTCAGGGAATACGCGATGCGCTGGACTCGCTGATAAGTCAAGGAAAAGCGAGAGATGAAGGAATAAAGATATTGGTCTTGACCGGTGATGGGGGCGCCTATGACATAGGGCTTCAGGCTACGTCGGCAGCAATGGACAGAGATCTCGATTTTTATTATCTCTGCTATGACAACGAGGCCTACGGGAATACCGGATTTCAGCAGAGCGGCGCATCACCCTATGGCTCGAGCACAACCACCTCTCCAATTGGAAGGCTCAACCCAGTGGGAACTGAGAAGCGCAAGAAGAACCTCTTCGAGATATGGAAGGCTCATAATCCGGCTTACTTAGCCACGATTTCGCCCTCGCATCCCTTGGACTTGATGCAAAAAGTTGAAGAGGCGGCGCGCAGGAAGGGGCCAAAGATGTTTATAGGATACGCTTCATGCCCTACGGGAATGGGGTTTGATCCCTCTCTTTCGATAAAGGTCGCCCAACTTGCTGTTGACACTGGTGTGTGGCCACTAAAGAAGTACGTCGATGGAAAGGTGACCCATACGATCATCCCAAGGTTTGTCCCGGTCGAGGAATACCTCAGACTTCAGGCCAGGTTCCGGCACCTGTTCGACGAGAATAACCCAGCAGCAAAAGAGGCAATTGCCAAAATAAAGGATGAAATAAGATCGTACTGGAAAGCGCAGGGAATCGAGGCCAAAGCTCGACATCACATGGTCATTGCCGATGGAAGTTGCTGCGGCTCCTGTTTTTCCTCATCGTTCCTCTGGTTCAGCTGGGGTATCCCAAGCGGGAAGGGCAAGCCCAGCTCCCTGCACACCAATATGGAAGTTGCTATGCTGTGATTCAACGCAACCTGGAGCGCTGGTAGATACGGTTTCTTGTCATCAAGGTCCTTCGAGATCTTATCCAAGTCCTCCTGGCCCCCTGACAGGACTATCTGGCCGTGAAAAGTAAGGGTGCCGCTTGCCGGCACAAAGTTCACGCTGAAAGCGAACGGTATAACTGACATGGTAGGGCTTCTTCTTTCAACAGGCCCGCTTGGGGCGTTGAGCTGCGTCTGCATCTGTACCTTTACCAGGTCTCCCTCAACTAGCTTCTCCGCGTGAATCTCGAGCAATTTAACTGATATCGTTATGCTCATGGGTTAAGGTCCGTGCGGCGCTTTTTTGCCTTGCTCCGAATTAAAACTCAGTACGCATCGGATTTAGATGAAAGAAATTCCTCTATCCTTGAAAGCGCCGTTCTGATGGATTCTGGGGATGCCGCGAAAGTAAACCTTAGGTGTCCCCTGCCCGCTTCTCCAAAAGTACTGCCAGGAACCGTCGCCACGTGGGTTGCTCTAGCGAGCCTCACGGAGAACTCATCATCATCTTTTCCATAAAACGAGAAATCAGGAAAGGCGTATATGGCCCCTTCTGGCTTTGCGACCCTCACGTTTGGTAACCTCTTTAATCCACCGTAAAGTAGTTCCATGCGCCTGGCGTACTCGGACACCATTTTCTTAACGCTGTCTTGAGGACCCCTAAGCGCCTCAAGTGCCGCGTACTGCGAAATCGATGAAGCGCTTATCACGTTCGTATGATGAACTATCTTTAGGGCTTCCATTACCTCCTTAGGAGCTGCTAAGTAACCGATCCTCCATCCGGTCATGGCATATGCCTTGCTAAAACCGTTGATGGTTATGGTGTTTTCTGGCGCTATTGATGCTGGGCTCAAGAGCCTCTTTCCGCTGTAGTTCATCTTCTCGTATATCTCATCAGATACTATTATAGTTCCGTGCTCTACTGCCAAGTCAACGATTGCCCTTATCTCCTCATCATTCATCACGTAGCCCGTTGGGTTAGAGGGGTTGTTGAGGATTATGAGTTTTGATCCGGTTATGCTCTCCTTCAGCTTCTCCAGGTCAACCCTGAAGCGATCACCTTCATCTATGAGGTTAACCGCGCTCAGCCTCGCTCCCCGCATCTGAATCAAATCAAGGTAAAGAGAGTAGGCTGGAGTGAAGACGGTGACCTTATCTCCAACGCTAACGAAGGCCTGAAACACCGTGGCCAGGGCCTCCTCTGCACCAACGGGCACTATCACTTGATCGGGAGATGCCTCAATCGAGTTATCTCTCTTCAACTTTTTGCTTATCTCCTCGCGCAGCTCCTTTAGGCCGGATGGATCTACGTAATGAGTCTTTCCGTTCTTCATGGCATCCTCTGCTGCTTTTATCACGTTGGGCGGCGTATCGAAGTCCGGCTCGCCTGTGCTCAGGTAAACGGAATCCTTGTAATTGGAAAGCATCAGGGTAACCCTCCAGATTCCCGTGAAAGTCATGTGCTTTATTTGCGGCAATACCCACTCCTCTAACGATTCCATGACATTATAATATGTGCATGAATGTTTAACCCTTTTCATCGCAGAGGCTTTCTATTCCCGCACCACGAGCCCGAAAAGCGCTTTATCTTGAAACCTTTTCCCATTGTTTATAAGCAGGTTTTTTATTTTCTTATGAAAAAACCGCTCAAGGGTATCATGCTTAGCCAAGACCTTCTAGAGCAAATCCTCGAGTACGCCAAGGGCATGTACCCAAAGGAAATCATGCTGCTAGCGCGTGGAGACAAATTGGGCAGTTACCTCTATATCGAGGAGGTCTTGTCGCCTCCCCTCCAACACAACGGTTCCGATTTTGCCTCAATAAACGTGTTCTACACTCCGTTCACTCCTTCCATTATCGGGACAATTCACAGCCATCCCAGCGGAGCCCTTATGCCTTCCCTTCAGGACCTGTTATCCTATATGGGAAGGATAATGGGCATCGCGGCCTATCCTTTTGAGGGGAAGCAGGACCTCGCCTTCTTTGACCGCCAGGGAAACGTGATACCCTATTACATCGGAAACAAAGAAGCCGCAATGACCTCTTGACCAATAACTCACTACGCCGCTAAAAGAAAAACCTAGGCTCAAAAATGTGAGTTACACCTTCCTTATGTAGATTCTTATGGTATCGCCATCGATGTCCCACTCTTCGGAGAACCAGTCTCCTTTCGGCGGTTGCAACGATACCGTA
>DSEZ01000077.1 GCA_011055275.1 Thermoprotei archaeon
GATGACCTCTTCCACCTCTTCTCTTATGGATTCCGCCGTAAGGCCCGGCCTCATGATCAATTGGGCGGTAACGCTCTTAGGAGAGTTAACTGGCCGCCCTATCTGGCTCACCATCCACACGTATACCTCTTCCAATCCCTTCTCAAAGAACTGGGAGTATATGTCACGCGCCATGTCAAAGGACAGTATGTTGTAAATCAAACCCACGTGACTGACGGTATTCTTGCCAGCAGCTGCCTCATTGCTTGCAGGCCTATTCAGCGATATTATTCCGTCAACCCTGTTACCCCTGCCGACCTCACCGGAATCGGCGTCTTCCGCGGACGTGCCCGTAACCGTAAGGTAAACGCCGTTAAGCCCCTTGCCTCTCCTGTCAAGCGCGTTGAGGGAGAACTCGAGCTCTTCCCCTTCAAGAAACTCAGACTTTATGTATTCCTCTACTTCAGACTTGAGCTTCTCCTTCTTATTGAAGTAGTCGTCCTCGCTTTTGACGTACCTATCGACGAAGGCAACTGCAGCGGTTATGTCGAACTTGTTCTTCTTTCTTATGGTCATCACCTTTATGTCTTCACCGACCTCCGGATGCTCCTGCTTGAAGGCCTTGGAGTTCAGGTGCCTTTCCAATAAGTAGGTCATGCGCTCAGATTTCGTCAACGGAGCGTAACCGACTGTGGCCGAAGTGTCGTTAGCCTTAGGAATTTCGCCCTTCTCCGAGTACTTTATTGTGGTGCTGTTCTTTACCTTCATTTTCTCGTTCAATATGTACGAAAGCTCTTTAGATCCCTGCTCGATCTCCACCTGGTAAACGATGTCGGAATCGGGGTCAAGGATCTGGTGAAGGGAATTGAGGTTTTCCCTTATCCACTTCTTAGCCGAGGATATCCCTATCTCTCCAACGTCGATCGTCTCTTCTCCCGCGCTCCATGTTGCCCTATCTCCAAGTATGAACAACATGGGTTTTATGATCTTTCCTCCTCCCCAGTTCTGCTCAGCTCTGCCTGCTCTTAGAAATGCCTTATCCACGTTATAGTGGTAAATATCATTGAATTTCTTCCAATAGGCGGCCACAAGCTGGTGTGAAAACTCCTCAACAACACCGTCGCATATGGTATCAGGGTGCCCTATTCCCTTCCTTTCCACCACTTCTAGCGGTTGAGCGTAAAGCGGAGTCTGTTTCAGCTCCTCGATAAGCAGTTCATCACTTCCAGATGACATGTTACTAGAAACAGCGCGTCCCTAAATAAATTTTTTTATCGATAAAACGTCTAAAAAGTAGCCCCCTGCCCATCACAGACGCTGGAGACCTAGGACCTCACCAGGGCGATCAACGCTATTTCGGTAGCCGCGTTCAAAGGAAGGGAACTAACACCTACGGCAAACCTGGAATGTTTCCCCTTTTCTCCAAAGACTTCAACAAGCAGATCGGACGCGCCGTTAACCACTTTGGCTTGCTCGGTAAACTCAGGATCCGAGTTGACGAACCCCTCCACGCGAACTATCCCCTGCACCGCATCAAGTGACCCCGCCGCTGTCCTGAGCACAGACAAGGCATTAATAGCACAGAGCTTAGCGGACTGAATACCTTGGTCAACGGTCAAATCTCTCGGAAGCTTGCCAGCGTACTTTACTTTGCCGTTTTCCAGCGGCAGCTGGCCAGAAACGTATATCAAACGGGAAGACCTCAAATCCTCTTCCTTCAGGGCAAAATAAGGCGCGTAACTGGCCAAGGCAGATGGTGGTGCGGGTAGCGATATCCCAAGTTGACGAAGCCTCTCTTCAACGCTCATATGAGAGTTCCAGCGCCTCTTTTAACTGTAACGCCTCACTTAAACTGTATAAAGGAGGAAAGATCAGTAACGCCTATTATCTCGTCAAAGCTCAGGCCCAAAGCGTCCAGTATTTGCTCGAGGGTACTTCTCAGGCTTTCTATGTACTTATCTAAGTCTATCTCATCTACCGACGCGAGCTCCGTGGGTTTCACGCCCTCACCTCCTCTCACCTTAACGAACGAGATCACCTCTCCAGGGCCGAGTGGCTTCCCCGTCACGGCGACGTACATACGCGCCGCTTTCACGTGCTGAGGAGTGGTCTTGGTATACGTCGAAAGGTTTTTGTTAAGCATCATATTGAAAGAGACCTCCTCCAAGGAGAATTGCTTGTTCTTTATCCTGGTATATACGTCCTTTACTATCTTCTTGATGTCCTGCTTAGCTGACTCAAACTCCTTTTCATCCTTCACGCTAGCCAATACCTGAAGTATCTGAGAAAACGCCTTCTTAACGATTTCTGGCGTGTTTCTCTTCTTGCCCAATAGACCTTTAACATCCACTTGACCCGAAGGCGTGACCCCGAGGTAATTTTTCTTCAGCTCGGAAAAGACCACGTACCTGTACCTCTTGTCCACCTCGAGCCCTATCCTTAGGGTTTTCTCTGCCCATTGCGATAATTGCTCAAGCTGTTCCTCGGCCGGCTTATAAAGGAAAACGCTATCGGTATCGCCGTAAAGGACCCTAATGCCCATGTCCTGAGCCTTCTTTGTCGTTTGCGTTATGGCGTACCTCCCCATGGCTGTTGTTGCCTCTGCTACCGAAGGAGTGTAGAGTGGAAACGTCTCAGCTCCAAGAACCCCATATGAGGCGTTTATGAAGACCTTCAAAGCCCTCTGGACAACGTCGTACCACACCTTCGCTTGAGGATCGGTCGCCTCCTTAGCCTTTTTCTTAAACCACTTGATCCTGAAGTCCCTTATGAGACCCACATAAGTCGAAAAGATGCCCTGCCAAATTGTGCACACCCAGTGATCGGTTCCCGGTATCTTGTTCGACCTACACTGAGGATGAGGGCAGTCAATGGTCTCGTAGGATAAATTGTATTCCTTAATTATCGAGGGGTACAGCGAACCGAAGTCCATGACAGCCACGTCAAAGTAAACACCCGTAGTTGGCTTGATGACTATGGCACCTTGGTATTTCTTGCCCTTGATGATCGCCTTGCTCTGAACCGTTCCCTTAACGGCCAGGTCGCTCTGATTAGGGATTAGGTAGTTCTTTTCGCGATGCGCCGCGAAGATGGCGCTCCTGGTCCACCCGCTTATACCAAGCCTCACGACCTCCTCTATGGAAAGCCTGGAGATCCTCATTATCAAGAATATTAGCTTCATAACCAAGGAGTCTTGAAATGTAGTAAGCTCAAGGGTGATCTCGGCGTCGTTGAAGTTATAGGCTGAAAGCTGGCCCGTGGTAAGCCCATGCAGAGCAGGAGGCACGACGATCTTTCCTTTCTTAAGCAGAGCCTTCGTTATCTCATCGAGCGTGAAACCCTTGTATGCGCCTCCGAATGCATAAATCTGTATGGCGGCGTTCTTAAAGAACTTATAGAGGTCTAGGTGCCATCCATTGGTAATGTAAGCCTGATCCCTGCTCAGCGAAATGGGGATTTGCTCCTTCTTAAAGCCAAGGTTAAGAGCACGGTGATAAAGGTAGCTAAGGTCAAAGTTATCACCGTTAAAGGTTAGCAGAAGAGGATATTCTTCCATGGTCTTGAAGGTCTTCCTGAGAAGCTCAGCCTCATCGTCAACCTCTTCCACCACAACGTCACTAGGAAGGTCTGCAGACTCTCCTCTCGGAAGTTCAGCCTCATCACGCATTAGAAGATAAACCACCTTTCTTCCATCGCTTCCCGAGAAGGCCGTAGATATAACCGCAAACTTTGCCTCCTCAGGATTCGGAACCAGGTTCTCCCTAGGCGTATAAACCTCTATATCAAGAGCTGCCCTCTTGATGTCAGGAGCTGCAGATATGAGCAAGGGGAAGTACTTGAAAGCCTGAGCCACGTAATCTTCTGTCTCTCCCTCGAAGATCTTTCTCAGCTGCAGCTCTTCGTCTGGAGTAAGATCATTAGGATATGGCCTCATGCTTCCATCGTAAACCATGTAAGGCATGCCCGGCAAAAGCCCGTTGTCGTACGTATAGCAACTGGTATACCTTATCTTCGCTTCCCAGACCCTTGGCAATATTTCCCTGAAGGAGTTTGGCTTACCCCCTATGGCAAGAGGATCACTAGCCATGAGCTTGGTCAGCTGAAGGTACTCACCTGTTAAGGCGTTGTACTTCCTAACCCTTATGGCATCCACGAACTCCTTGCTCTTGGCAATTTGGGGTATTTCTTTGATCTTGTCTGGTGGCACGTCCGTTATGAGGTAAGGCTTGTGGTTTGTCCGATCGTAGTAGGCGTAGACGTTCCCGTCCTCGTCCACGAGCTTCATGTAGGCCTTGCCCTTTTGGGCATCGTACTCGACGGAAAGGAGGTACACTTTTTTTCCTTCCGGAGGCTCGGGCAAGGCCTCCCCATAGCGAATGACCTCGCCCTCCTCCCTTTCCTCCTGCTCATAAATTTCTTCCTCTTCCGCCTCCTCTTCCATAAGGTGGTTGGGCCATAGAAGATAAACCTGACCTATGAAAGGGCAGGCCTCTCAAGATCAAAATTGATCTATTTCTTCGGATCCCTTATTCCCTGTGGGGTTATCTCAAATACCGCCTCCCCTTCCGGAAGGTAAGAGCTGTCGACTAGGTGCGCTATCCTAAGACCTCCCTTGCTTCTCCTCAGGTTGATCCTATTGTTAGGCCCATGCATCATTATGTTACCACCAGCCGACGTGTTCGGGTTTCCAAAGAAGACATCAGGCCTCGACATTATCTGGTTGGTGACAACGACCGCTATGTTGTAAACGTCCGCTAGATTTGTGAGGTCATGGAGATGCCTGTTGAGCTTCTGCTGCCTATCGGCCAAGTGCTCTCTTCCCTGGAATTGCTTGGAGCTCCTAAAGAAGCCTATGACACTATCCACAACGACAAGCTTCGTGTTCCACGCCTTTATGGTATTATCTGGATCCATGAGTATTTTCTCAACTGTAGCCATTTGATCGTCTGTGGCCCGTGCCACGTAAACCCTTGTTCTTTTAAGTGCTTCATCGGGATCCAGGCCCGCAGCCGCGGCAACTTCTCTGAACCTCTTGGGATTAAACGTCTTTTCCGAGTCAATTATAAACGGATTTCCATCCAGTCCGCCCTTCTCCTTCGGGAGCATTACGTTAACGGCCAGCTGTATGGCCAGTTGAGTTTTTCCTGATCCACCCTCCCCATAAAACTCCGTGACCTCCCCGACAGGCACACCCCCTCCAAGAAGGTCATCAAGAGCCGAGGAACCCGTGGTTATCTTTCCCCTATTCTGAACCATCTTCTCCAAGTCATCAGCGGTTATTATCTGTATGTTCAGCTTCTCCCTTGCCGAATTTATTATCTTATGGCACATGGCAACGCTAAGGCCCGTTGCCGCAGAGAGTTCCTCTGCAGAAGCGATTGAAAGGCTTTCATAAGACGTGTAATCGTTTTCATAAAGGCGGAGGGCCGTCGCCTCCCCCACTCCATCGAGCTCCATAAGCTTCTTGATTATGGGGCTATCCTCAGGCACTTCTATGCCCTCGTCGCCTTCGTTCTCGCTCATTTTCACTTAATATCACGTACTTACTATTAAGGAATTATGGGGTGTGCTGAAAGTGACGCTCGTATCACTTGTTCTTCCAGATGGCATGCAAAGCTTATATCGATACAAGTATTTTGAAATTGCCTCGGTGGTATAGCCCGGTCAAGTATGGCGGCCTCTCGAGCCGCAGACCCGAGTTCAAATCTCGGC
>DSEZ01000078.1 GCA_011055275.1 Thermoprotei archaeon
TACGGAAGACCTGCTTGCGATTTTGCAGTTGATAAGTACCAAAGGCATACGGAGTTAAGGGGACATTCACGGCACCTTGGTTCCCTTGCCTTGCAAACCTCGCGTCCAAACCTTATCATCGAAAGATGCGTTGCCTTTCTTTTGTCTTCAGGAACCAGCTTATGTAGGTCCGCTTGTATTTCGTCATAATTTCTTGACTTAGTTAGTCCAAGCCTTTGGCTTACTCTTTTCACGTGAACATCAATGGGCAGTACTGGGGCATTTAGGTAAATCATGCAGAAAACGTCGGCTGTCTTTGTACCTACTCCTTTTATGGCCCTTAGGTTATCCCTTGCTTTTTTCCAAGGCATACTCAGAGATCTGGAGATCAATCCATCCAGAAGTTCATGGGATGCAAGCTCGCGTATTATGACTGCTTTTTCATGTTGCATGCCAGCTTGCCTTATCGCGTTGGCAATGTCGGTCACGCTGGCCTTTGCAAGATCAGCAGCACTGCCGTAAAGCCGCTCGAGATTCATTTCTGCGGTCCAAGCGTTTTTGTCATTGGTGTGTTGGCTCAAGACAATCCCTATTAGGCCAAAAAGAGGGTCCCTTGCAACTGGAGGGCCCTGCCAAGGGTACATTCTTCTGATTACTTCGAGCGGGTCCATCCTAATCACCACAAACGGGACAGCTTGGATTTCTCTTGAGGTTTGTCACATCGAAAACGTATGAGGAAGCATCAAATACGAGGAGCTTACCTGCAAGCGGCGAGGTCCCGTTAACTATAATGGATATGGTCTCCGAGCTCTCGATTGTAGAGGCCATGAAGACGGCTGGAGGATATATCCCGTGGGCGCAGGCTTTCTCATCGCCCCTTCCTGACTTCATGAAACATCTTAGGCACGCCGTCTTCCCAGGTAGGATTGTTGAAACGTTGCCGTAGTATCCCTCGACCGACGCAAAAACGTAGGGTATTTTGAGTTTCACCGCAAAAGCGTTAAGTAATAAACGAGCACTTATCGAATCTAGTCCATCAACTATCACGTCGACGTTTTCTATGCGGTATGTGTTTTGCTCAAAGCGCCCAACAATTGGGACGACCTCGATTTTAGAGTTGATCTTCATTAGTTTTTGAGAAGCTGCTATGGCTTTGGGTTTTTTCACATCACTTTCATCGTAAAGGGGTTGCCTGTTTATGTTCGTCAGTTCAACCTCGTCGAAGTCCACGAGCGTTAGGTGGCCAACGCCCATGGCGGCAAGCTGCATGGCCACGTTGGATCCCAGTCCACCCATGCCCACAATCGCGACTCTGGAATCCCTGAGCTTAAGCTGTGCCTCTCTCCCGATGACAAGGAGTTGTCTGTCGAAGCGCAGTAGATCAGGCCCATAGTACATGAGTAATCTGCGCGTTAGCGCTTATGTCTTTATCCCTAAGAAGTTGAGTGCGTGCGGAAATTAGGTAATACCTTTTCCTTTGGGATGGGGCTAGCCGGACTTTCACCAACTAGCCGTTTTAATGCCGTCATACAGTCTAACGCATAGATCCTGAGGTCTCTTAAAGTGCGCTTATACCCAGACAAGGATCAGAAAGTGATGTGGGGGAAGAACTTTGGTTCCTGTATGTTCATCTGGAACTACTACCTAGAACTAAGAATTAAGAAGCGCCAAGATCAAAGGAAGTCGATGAGCGGTTCGATATGATAAATGTCCTAATGAAACGAAAGAAGCAATCCTTGCCTTCGAGAGGTCGACTTACAGAACCCACAGTAGGTGCCCTTAGAACTGGATCCGGCGTTTAAGGCTTTTTTAGCACGACGCAGGTTGCCCCAATTTCAAGTCGAGGAAGCATAACCAGTGCTTTATGGTACCTGCGGATTCAAGGTCATCGGGAGTAGGCTCGATGTTCCAAAGTTTCTAGAGGGCATTTGATTCGGAGGCCACGCAATAATTCCAGATATCATGCAGCAGATTACCGTCACGAGATAGGGTGATTGTCATTATGCTCGCATAAATTATGAGTTACCGAAATGTTACCGAACGGAAAAGGAGTAGTAAACCTCGACAACGGTATAGTTAACTTTATCATGGCCTCCAATGGCATAACGAGAGCGTCCGTCGATGCCTAGACGAAGCTAGAAAAGAGCGTGAAAAGAGAGCACAAGAACTCTTCCAGAAAGGAGAAAGGTTCCAACAGCCGTAGAAAATAGATCCGCAAGCTTAGGAGGATCTATCAATGAGTTAATGATGCCCGCAACGACTTCCTCCACAAGGTATCTACGGCGATAGCTAAGTCGTGCGATACCGTGATCGTGGAGGATCTAAACTTGCAGGGAATTATGCAAAACCATCCATATCTGAAATCGATAGGAGATTAGGAAATGGTATCAGTTCAAGCAGATGTAGCCATGAGCGTGAAGAAGCAGGAAAGCCCAACCGGTAAAGATGAGCAGGCTTGATCCCTCTTCAAAGGCGTGTTCAAGGTGCGGGCCATAAATCACGAAGCACGACCCGAAGCTCTCTGACAGGGTTTACAGCTGCGACGCCTGCGGGCTTACCATGGACCACGGCCTGAACGCCGCCATCAACAACTTAAACATGGACCTTATCAAGGTAGGGCGGGGCATTCCCGAATCCACGCCTGCGGAGACGCCTCTGGCGGAATACCTTCAGCGGGAAGGAATCAGCTACGCGTCGTTGA
>DSEZ01000079.1 GCA_011055275.1 Thermoprotei archaeon
GCTTGTGCTTTTCATAAGCGCCGAGATCGAGGCCTTCTTCTACATGCGAGGGTAGGCTTTTCACCGGCCCAGCTTAAAGAGTATGATTGGGCTGTTAAGTGTGCTGCTGATCGCGGCAGTAGCACTTGATCTTGTCATTGGAGAGCCGCCCTCAAAGCTGCATCCGGTGGTCTGGATTGGAAGTTTGATATCAGCACTCGATGGACAGGGAAGGGGAAGGAGTTATGGGGTTCTCGTTTTCGTGGTTACTCTTGTGTTTGCATGGGCACTTTGGTTAATTCCGTATTTCTTGCTCATCAAGTACTCTCTCTTAGTTCCACTGCTTCTTGTCCTTTGGGTTTATCTCTTGAAGTCCTCCTTTTCATGGAAGCTCATGAGAAGCTACGGAAAACGCATCGCTCTTGCCTTGGAGATAGGAGATCTTGAGGCTGCCAGGAAGTTGACCTCCGAAATAGTGAGAAGAGACCTCGCGGACGCAGACGAGGGGTTAATTGCATCTGCCGCAATTGAGAGCATTGCGGAAGGAGAGGTCGATGGCCTTACCTCTCCTCTCTTGTATTATCCCTTTGGCATCTTGGGTCCGCTGGCGCAGAGGGCGATAAACACCCTTGACTCCATGGTGGGATACCCGTATCCTCCTTTTCGCGACGTAGGATGGGCATCCGCGAAAGCTGACACGATACTCAATTACGTGCCTGCAAGGCTTACCTCATTACTGATAGCCATAGCGGCGCTTTTGATTGGGCTCAACTGGAGGGAATCGGTTGCTGCCGCGCTCAGAGACCATCGCAAAACCAAAAGCGCTAACGGGGGATGGCCCATGTCCGCCATGGCTGGAGCGCTCGGAGTTAGGCTGGTAAAGCGTGGAGAATACGAGCTGGGGAGCGGCAACCTTCCGAGCGCCTCGGAAATTCGCCTTGCCATAAGGGTCTATGACGTATCGGCTTCGATGTTCGTGGCTATGGTCGCAGCCTTCTCGTTCTTCCCGCTATTTGCGGCAGCCTTCCCGCGATTTGCGTGAGCAAGAAGTCCCAAAACGGACAAAGCTCCTTTATCTCATGGAGGAGAGGAAGTTCCGTGGCGCGGAGCCATTGGGGGGCATCGCGGATGCTGATTTGCTGCTACGCGATCGTCCGGTGATTTAATCTCAACTTGAGTTAAGAACAAAAGCTGGCAAGAGCCAGTCAAAGCTACCTTGTTCCAAAAACGTTCTTATTGGGCACCCGCTTTCAGGGCATCCGGTATTACCTCTGAAACCGTTGGATGCCCATGTATTACCGTGGCCAGCTGTTCAAGCGTGGCGTTGAACGTTATAGCAGCAGCGAGCTCCTGTATCACCTCGGAAGCGTATGGCCCCAGCATCGTGGCACCGATTATCCTGTTGTTCTCGTCGGCTATTATCTTTATGAAGCCGTGAGTCTTGCCGAGTGAGAGGGCTCTTCCATTGGCAGCCATGAAGGCACGCGCGACCTTGTACTTTATCCCCTTGTTCTTAGCTTGTTCCTCCGTTAGACCGACCGATGCAACCTCCTCAAATGTGTAAACTGATCTCGGCAATGCCCTATCATCGTAAATGGCTTCGTGCCCAGCAGCGTTGAGCGCAGCTATGGGTCCCTGCACAAGTGCTACATGAGCAAGTCCACCTCCCGCTGCGTCGCCTATTGCATAGAGCCATGGCAGGTTCGTCCTAAGGTGGTTGTCCACCTTTATGAAGCGCCTGTTGAACTGTACTCCAAGGTCTTCGAGGCCAAGGTTAGCGGTATTTGGCGTCCTTCCTATTGACATCATGACGTATTCGGCCTTGTAGCTTTCCGTCTTGCCGTTTCCAACGTCAGCAACCACTTCCTTGAGATCTCCAGAGTCCTTTATTTCCAGCACCTTGGCGCCCGTGTGGAACTCTATGTTGCTGAATTCCTCTGATAAGGCGTCCTGAAGGGCGTTTGCGATGTCGGCGTCCTCCAGCGGGAGAATATGTGGCATCATCTCCACGATCGTGACGTGGACGCCGCAAGCTGCGAGGAAAGTTCCCAGCTCTAGCCCTTCTGGTCCAGCTCCGGCAATTATGAGCGACTTTGGCTGCTCCTTCATGGATAGAAGTACTTGGCTATTTATCACGTTCTTACCGTCAATTCCCTTGATGGGTGGTCTCGAAGGCGAGGAGCCCGTAGCTACTACGACCGCCTTGCCGATCAGGATCTTTCCCGCGTCTTCTCCGCTCTCTATCTTTACCTTTCTTTCGCCTACGAGCCTTCCCCTGCCGCGGTAGATCTTCACACCAGCGCTCTGAAGCATGAACGTGACGCCCTCCCTTAGCTTTGCAACTATCTCGTCTTTGCGGGCCATTGCCTTCGAGAAGTCAAGTCTAACGTCTCCGTTGATGTCGACGCCGTACTGGGCACCATCTCTCGCGTTGAGGTAGGCTTCCGTGCTGGCTAACAGGCTTTTGTTTGGTATGCAACCCCAGTTAACGCACGTGCCTCCCATGAGGCTTTCCTCTATGAGAGCCACGCTTTGTCCAAGAGAGACGCTCTTGAGGGCTCCTGCATATCCTCCGGGTCCCCCTCCTATGTATATGACGTCGTACTCTTTCTCCTCGATTTTCTCGCCTAAAACAGTTCCAGTCTGAGACATAAGGTAAGCCTGCTCTCGCTTATAAATATGGCGCATCGATCTTAAGACGAGGTTTCACGATTGATCTGCGTGTTTTTTGGCGTAAAAGTAGAAACCGAGCACCCAGATAACGTCTATCGCTATGAGCGCGGTCCCAAACTCCAGCAGCGACATCCCCGCGGCATAGAGGGCCAAGGTCAGCGCGGCTATGCTGATGATCAGCCCGAGTATGAAGCCGTAAACTTCTCTTCTCATTGCAAGTGAAAGCAGGCTTTCATTTAAGCATGCCGATTTGAGTTCGTCGCTGGAAACGTGATCCGTTGCCATGGGAAAAAACGGAACGCAAAATATTTCATTGACGCTCCGCGAAAGTCGAAGTGGAACCAACGGTACAGGGGAATGATATCATCTATGTGCGGTTAGATCGCAGAAGCAGTTGGTAGGGAGTAGGCGCCCTAGCTGCGTTTTCGTGCCCAATCTTAACCCAAGCGCGTTTACAAGTAGCTTACTCAATGAAGGATGCGAAATAAGTTGCGCTATCGGGGGTGATGGCTGCCGCGCCATCGGAGGGCCCAGCCATAGGGGCGGTAGTTCATATGAAAAACTTAAATTTACATGCATATTTAACTTGGTCAAAATGACCCTTCAGGAAACAATTGAGGCCATTCAGAAGAACCCCAAGAACGGCTTGGTTGAGTTTAAGGCCGACGTCCTTAGCATAGGCGGACTGGAGGTTGTGGCCACCAGCAGGGACCACGCCATAATCGTAGATGAGCCCGCAGATCTCGACGGGAGCGACAAGGGCGCTAATCCCGTTGAATTGCTACTTCAGGCTCTTGGCGCGTGCAACACCATAGCCACGATGGCCTTTGCCAAGGCCATGGGAGTAAAGGTAGATTCCATAAGGACAGAGGTAAGTGGCAAGCTTGATCTAAGGGGATTCTTGGGACTTGATCCCAACGTCAGGCCAGGCATCCTAGAGATCAACATGCAAACCAGGATAAAGAGCTCTGAGCCAAAGGAGAAGATAGAGCAGCTGAGGGAGTATGCAGAAGCACACTGCCCGGTCAAGGACACCTTGTCAAAGGGGACAAAAGTCTCGAATAAGCTGATATTGGAGTGATTTTTTATTTTTGTTTTAAAAGATCAGCCCTCTATTAGGGCGATGGTCGTTCCGCTTTTTACCTTACTCCCTCCTTTTACCAGGATTTTCTTGAGGGTGCCGGATGCAGGCGCCTTTATCTCGGTACTTATCTTGACCGCATTGCCTGTTGCAAGCACGTCTCCCTTCTGAACCTTGTCCCCTTCTCTCTTTTTCCACTCAACTATAGTTATCTCGCCCGTTGGTCCTCCCGCCGGTGCCTTAACTTCGATCTCCATTTTGACCGCTAATTAGGCAAGCTACGTTTTTAAGATTTTTCATTTGAGTTCTTGGTCCAGAAAGCCCGACGCAGCTTTGCTTCGCCTATTTTTCACGGGCAACCTCTTCTTCGACTAATGCCACGCCAAGGAAGCTATTCCATGAACCTGTGGCATAACCCATTTAACTTGATCATAACTTAGGGTTATGGCAGGGCTCGAAGAAATGGTAAAGGGCTACGCTCCGACAGACCTCTTATACCTGAGGGATTCCTACATGAAGGCCTGCGATTGTGAGGTCGTTTGCTTTAAGAAGGACGGAAAAAACGCCTACGTTTTGGCAAGGGGCACGATCTTTCACCCCAAGAGCGGGGGGCAGCCAGGAGATGTTGGATATATAAAGGGAGAGAGCGGTGAGCTTGAGGTTAAAAAAGTCATGGGCGTGTGGACGGATGACGGCTATTATGTGATCCACTACGGTAAGGGATCCGTGGGATCTGGTAAGGCAAATTTCCAAATAGATTGGGAAACTCGCTACCTTTACATGAAGAGACACACGGCCGCTCACCTCCTGGATCACTGCCTAGCCGAGGCGACCGGCACGAAGACGCTCACCCTGGGTTCGTGGCTAGGAGATCCCGCGTACTTGGACTACGCTGGCTCCATGCCCTCAGAAGATCAGATAAGGATGGCCGAGCGCTTGGAGAATGACTACATTCATCAAGGACTTCCCGTTAGCTTCTCGGTGATTTCAGCGTCTGATGCCACGCGCCTTGGCGCTCCAAACGAGGAAAGGTTACCGAAATCGGCAAAGGAGCTTAGACTTGTCAGGATTGGCGATTTTGAGTGGATACCATGCGGGGGGACTCACGTCAATAACACGAAGGAGATAGGGCATTTCACCGTCAAGGGGGTCAACAAGATAGAGGGAGGTTATCGGATATACTTCGACGTGGACAAGGCTATCGGATAGGCAAACTTAAATGTCGATTCATAGATACTTGAGGTGTAGCTGTTCTTGCATCCACACGGAAGAAGGGACGGCTGGAGGGTGAAGGGACTGCGGTGGTGGATAATGAGCGCGCTATCCGAGGGACCCAAAAACGGCGCTGAGATATCAAGCTGGATAGAGGGAAGAAGCGAGGGCTTCTGGCGTCCGTCACCTGGCTCACTTTACCCAATGCTGGCCCAGCTGTGCGAGGAGGGCATAATAAAGAAGTGTGAGGATGGCAGGTACCGCCTCGTGGTTGGGCTGGGGCCAAGCTTCTGGAGGGTTGCCTCGGGCCCCATCTCGGTCGACGTGGCCATGAACGAGGTTGAAAGCTACATAGCATACATAGAAGATTTGGCCAAGATAGAGCCGGATAAGGTTAGGGGATACTCCCAAAAAATAAAAGAGATGGCCGAAAGGCTTCAAAAGCTCGCCGTCAATCAGCGATATTTTTGATCTATGTACGACGTCAAGTAAGACGGATCGAGGCCTTCTCCAAAGGATTTGCTCAGCAGCTCCCTGGGAGAGTACGTGGCGCCCCACTTGTGTATCTTTTCGCGCAACCATGCCTTAACCTCGTTAAGCTCTAGCTTGGAGACCTTATCGTAAAGGTCCTTGATATCGTTCATGGCATGATACCTTGCCTGCGCGGCTATGACGTTCCCAATAGTATATGCGGGAAAGCCTCCTAGCCCTCCGCTCCAGTGGATGTCCTGAAGGACGCCCTCGGCATCATTCTTGGGCCTTATTCCGAGGTACTTCTCCATTTCTTCGTTCCAGAGTTCTGGTAACTCGTCCACCTTTATCTCATTCGCCATGAGTTCTTTTTCAAGCTCGTACCTGAGAAGTATGTGGAAGTTGTAGGTCACCTCATCGGCCTCCACCCTTATGGGGTTGGGACTTACGTGCGCGAAGTAGACGAAGACCTCTTCAGAGTCGTACTTCTTAAGGAAGTCGAGATGAGAGCTAAGCAAGGGAAGCACGCCCTCGACGAACTCCCTCGTCCGAGCGATCATGTTTTCCATAAACCTCGACTGGGATTCGTGGACTCCGCTCGAGACGCCCCCAGCTAATGGCGTGTAGGCAAGGACCGGGTCGATCTGCAGCTCGTAAAGGGCATGTCCGCCTTCGTGAAGTATCGAGAAGAACGTGTCCTTGAAGTCATATCCCTTTCTTCTTGTGGTTATCCTCACGTCGTTCAACCCGATGCTTGTGGTAAACGGATGAGGCGAGACGTCTACCCTGAACCTGTTCTCATCGTATCCTAGGCGTTTAAGTATCTCCCACTCGGCCGCCTTCATGTCATCATCGTTGTACCTCTCTTCCTCCAGCTTAGACCTTCTTGTGAAGTAACCCTCGCTGATGATCCTGTCAAGCGTTTTCTTTAGCGAAGGGGCTATGGTTGAGAATATGCCGTCTAAGTCCTTGACGGTTATGCCTTCTTCGTGGAGGTCGAGAAGGGCGTTGTACGGATGTTCCTCATATCCCAAGTAGTTCGCCATCTCTCTCATCATGTTAACTATCTTTTCAAGATCTGGCTTGAACTTGGAGAAGTCGCTGGCCTTTTTGGCTTCCCTCCACGATACGCTTGCTTGATTTGTTATAGAGGCAAGCTGCTGAACGAATGCCGGCGGGAGTTTCGTGTAGACCTTCGTGTTCCTTCTGAGCACTCTTGCAAGCCCTCTCTCGTAATCGTTAAGGCCCTCGGAGCGCTCCAGTTTATCAAGTAGTGACAGGAAGTCCGGGCTCGTTATCTTTTCCTGAAGCATGAGCTCGAGTTGGGCGTCCGCAAATCCCCTTTCCTCGGCCCCCAGCTTCGGCATGTAAGTTTCTAGGTCCCATCCCAAGAGCGCCATGGACTTGTGAAGCGCCCATATGGGCCTGTATTTCTCTGCCAGTTCCCTAGCATATGGGTTTTGAAAAATCTCGTACATTGGTACCTGTTGCTTGGGCCTTAAATGGTTTTGCCTCAAGTGCCTTCCTCGAATCCCGTGAGGTACTTGACCTGTTCATCGGTTAGCGAATCTATCGTTATTCCCATGCTTCTGAGCTTCAAAAGAGCTACCTGTTCATCCTGCTCTTTCGGGATCGGGTACACTCCCGGCGCGAGTCCCTTTCCGTTTTCCTTGAGGTAAAGCACGGACAAGAACTGGTTCGCGAAGCTCATGTCCATCACTTCAGAGGGGTGGCCCTCGGCTGCGGCCAGGTTGACAAGCCTTCCTTCGGCGATTAGAAATAACTTCTTTCTGCCCAAGTCGTATTCAACGTTGTTAGGCCTTATCTCTCTCTTCCCCTTGGCCAGCGATTCCAGAGCATTGACGTCGATTTCGACGTTGAAGTGGCCCGCGTTTGCCAGTATGGCTCCATCCTTCATTAGCTTGAAGTGCTCTTCTCTGATGACCGACTTATCGCCAGTTGCCGTGATGAAGATATCACCTATGGGCGCCGCTTCGGTCATGTTGGTTACCCTGAAGCCATCCATACGAGCCCTCAGAGCTCTTATCGCTGAGACTTCGGTAACCACGACTTCGGCTCCCATGCCCCTGGCCCTGTTAGCAATGCCGCGGCCTACGTGCCCATATCCAGATACAACCACGGTTTTTCCAGCAAGCAAGACGTTAGTGGCCCTTATTATACCGTCTAAGGCCGATTGTCCCGTGCCGTACACGTTGTCGAAATCCCACTTTGTCTCCGCATCGTTTACTGCCATCAGCGGGAACGTTAGCCTTCCTTGCGATGCCATGGCCCGCGCCCTTACTATTCCCGTTGTCGTCTCCTCACAGCCTCCGAGAGGCTTCTTCCCCTTTTGAAGGATCGCCAGAGTGAGGTCCCCTCCGTCGTCAACAATTATATCGGGGTTCTTTTCTGCAACCTGGTCTATAGCCCAGTAATACTCATCTTTGTTCATCCCCCTCCATGCGTACACGTCGATTCCTTCCGATACAAGGAATGCCGCGACGTCGTCCTGCGTGCTCAGCGGATTGCTCGCTGCGAGGCTGAATTGGGCCCCAGCAGCCTGAAGCGCTTCC
>DSEZ01000080.1 GCA_011055275.1 Thermoprotei archaeon
AGGTCCTGTTGAGGATTTTTATGCGGGAGGTGGGGTTTGAACCCACGCAGCCAACGGCGCCGGAGGTCTGACGCCCTAGCGACCTCAGTCCGGCCCCTTTGACCATGCTCGGGCACTCCCGCATTATCTTCACAACGAGCGATATTAGGTTTTTCGGTAACCTTTCTTCATGAAGTGAGGCGCCTTCTGAAATCCTCGGAGCGAGCCGCTAGCTGGTCGATATCGGCCTTTGCATCATTGCTTAGGACTTCTTTGCACTCCTTTATGCCATCTGCAAGTCCCGAGGCAAGGGCCGGAGATCTCTTGGCCATCTCGATTATCTTGCGTCTTTCTTTACGATTGAGACCGTTAAGCTCTTTTCCCGTGTGGGCTCCTAAGCATGCAGCAAAGGCCGGCGAGCTGCGTAGAAGTGACTCTAGCTTATCGTCCTTGAGTTCGCGGATTAGGTTGAGGCCTAAGCCGTATGCGGACGAGCAGAAGGCCAACGCCAAGGAGGAGTTACTTATGAGAGATTGGATGAGAGCTTCTTGTTTTGAGCCGCGATAATTCTTGATATTCTTGGATAGCTGAAGTGCGAGCTTTGAGACAAGCTCATCGTTTCCTGATAACTGCGCGGCAATAGCCGGGAGCGCTGTTGGGTCTTTTGAAATTTCATCGCAGATCGCATCTGCAAGTTCTCCTTTTGCGTTCTTCAGAATAAGTTCTACGGAGCTCAGTTTTGCGGGGGAGTCCAAGCTATTCGAATTCCTTATAGATTGAACAAACGAGTGCCCATAATTGCGCGCGAAGACATGGTTTGATTCGGCAAGCGATATGAGTTTTTGCAGCACGCTCTCCTGAAGGGTAAGTGAGGCAGCTCCTGCGCCATAGGCAAACATCAGCGTCATGCGCTCATTTGAGAGTATTAGCTGGCTCGCGTCATCAAATGCATCATCAGTTAGATCGGCGGAGTTGAGCCCTAGCTGGAAGGCAAAGGCAGCCCTTAACTCATCGTTATTGAGGCAATCGATCATGAGGGCTTTTACATCGGGACCTGCCCTGGCGAAAGCAGCCCCAAGGTTCAACCTGCGCGCCAATTTTTCGTTGTCCTTGGCCAGTACGAGCAGCCGTTTCTGGACCTCTGAGTCGAGGTTTGAGAAGCTTTCTGGAGCCCAGCCTATGTTTACTAGCGCGTTAAGCGTATGAGGGTCGCCTTCCAGAGCATCGATCACGCGAAGCTGGTCCTCCTTGGAAAGCCCGTTGAAATACATGACCTCTCTGAACAGGTTTGTGTTTTCTCCTTTTCCCATGACCACCGCCTTGAACGGTGCGCTCAAGTGCCGGCGCAAAAGATAACGTGCGTGCGGCTTTAACCTTGACGGGATTATGATGCGAAGGCTTTTTGATTTGTGCGTTAAGGTTGCCTTGAGGATCGTGAGATGGGTTTGGCACCCACCTCTCACTTCCCTCTATCTTGAGGATGAAATATCGTCAAGCCGCACTGCAACTGTCAAGCTGATCGTGTGCTGAGACGCGCTTGTCTCCCGACGATCGCTTTTTTTGGGATCTTTTTGGCAGGTGAATACACTTAATAGCCTTCCCAATAGGGGAGCAGGGTTGAAGAACGAGACTTCAATCGAGCTCCGCAACGCCCTGCATAAGTGGATATTCATGCCGTTATTCATGGGTAGTGTCATAGGGGTTGTTGAGGCTACCTTCATCACCTTTTATGACTTGATATGGAGATCTATATCACCTTACCTTCGCTTTCCGTTCATATTTGTCGTTTTGCCACTGGGCTTTCTGCTTTCCTACCTGATCATGAGATTTGTGGGAAATTCCCTGCCTGGCTCTAGCACCCACGTAGTACTTAGGAGATTTCACTTTGAAGATGGGGCTGGAGATGCAAAAGAATCTTTGGCATCTCCCATATCTTCAGCTATAACAATGGGCTTTGGAGGAAGCGCTGGGCTCGAAGGACCAAGCCTTTCCATAGGAGGATCCATAGCTTATCGGCTTTCCAGGCTATTGGGGGTAAAGGGAAACGAGATGAGGGTGCTTTTCTTAGCAGGCGCTGGGGCGGCACTGGGGGCTGTACTGAAAGCTCCCCTGACTGGCATACTGTTCGCGATAGAGGTGCCCTATACTCAGGACATCGAGCACAACGTCTTTCTTCCCGCCATACCGATGGGAGTTGTGGCGTACGGCATATACGTAGCCATAGTTGGGCAAACACCCATATTTGCTCAGATACGGGGTATAACTTTTCCCTCGCCATTTGAAATGGGGTTTTCGGTACTTGAGGGGTTATTCCTTGCAGGGATAGCTCTTGCGTTCATTTACGTATACAAGTACATGGAGAGGATCAACGTAAGTGGCAAAAAGTGGGATTACGTGGCGGTCGTGATCGGTGGGCTGACTTTAGCAGCCATAGGATGCGTTATGCCTTTATCCCTCGGCATTGGCTACGGTGTCATATCGGCTTCGCTGCTTTCCGGCGGCCTTTGGAACTATGGAGTCGCGTTCATTCTCATGTTGGTGCTTGCTAAGATAATTACCACGTCGGTCACGTTGAATGAAGGCGGTAGCGGTGGGCTTTTTATACCCTCCATTTTCATAGGAGCGGTCGCCTCTGTCGGGCTGCTGAAGGTCTTGGGGCTTCCATTTAGCCCGATCCTAGTTGCCGCTGGCGCAGCGGCCATGGTAGCAGCTACCAACAAAACGTTGCTTGCAGCGGTCGCCTTCGTCGCGGAGACCATATCTCCTTACGCCATAATTCCAGCGCTTTTGGCGGGCGCCACGGCATATCTTCTAACTTCAAACAAGGGACTTTATGAGAACCAACTGCAGTTCTCGCCTGCCAGGACGCACGTGGCATTGATGAGAATAAGCAATAAAGCGAAACTGGAAACTGAAGCAACTCTGAGCGAGATTATGAGGCCTACGAGGTTTAGGTTGAGCCCAGATGATGACCTCAGTCACGCCATATCGCTCTTCTCGCTATCTGGAGATACAGCCTTGCCCGTGGTAGACCCAACCGGAAAATATGTGGGAAGGGTTGAGCTCGAAACGCTTTTGGCCTCCAAGGTCACCAATGTGACGGAACTCATTATAAGAGATAGGCCGCTTTTTGAAGATGAAACCGCCGGCGTGGCAGTTAATCGCATATTGAGCTCTGGTAAGGGCATAGTTTTCGTCGTTGATAGGGACAGGAAACTCAAGGGAGTGATAAGGACAGCTGACTTGATAAGGCATTATTCTAAGGCCCTTTACGCCATGGGCGAAGAGCATGGGAGCAACCCCATATAGGTGGTTCTTTCGATAATGCCACCTTCCATCGAGAGATATTGTGGTCTTAGCTTGCGTCTTCAGGGCTAGCGTAGTTCAATGCAAAGGTGCTAGGAGGCGCTTGACTTTTTGAATGGTTTAGCTAAAAAGTCTCATCTGAAATGAGATATGGACATCTATAAGCCCTCTTTTTCGATGGCAGCCAGCTCGTCTCCCTTCCATGTCAGTTTCAGTCTTGGCCTCTTGTTGCCGTAACCATCCTGGACGACGGCAGTTATTATTAACGGCAATGAGACCATGGGATCGACGTAAGCCGTGGCCCTGGTTGCTTTTTTAGCTATCTTTCCCCAACTGGTAGCCTCTTCTAATGTGCTACCGCTCAGACCACCCCAGTGAGGGGCATCCGTGGTAAGCTGAAAGGCGTAAAGATGACCACCCGTATCTACGTTGAAGACATATCCCATCACCACGGAATCGTTTATGAAGTTCTTGGGAACCCCACCAGCTATGTATATGGCGGCCGTATTTTTGTATTTGACAACTATCTGTGTCAGCTCGTAGTTATCCCTAATGGAGTCTATGTACATCCTGGGTTTGTTGTTGAGCTTTGCCCATCTGTAGTGCGAGGTAAGGCCAATTCCTATGGAGCTATCATTTATGGCCGGTATGAATATCGGGACTCCTCTCCTTGCGGCTGTGGCCACTATGGATTTTTCATCTTTTAGCTGCTTTCCAAGCAGTTCCATGAACTCCCTGCTCGAGTATCCCCTTGGTTCTAAGGACGAAGCAAACTCTCCGATCCACGTGTCGGTTTCTATGAACTTTTCCTCGTCTACGAAAGTATCGTATATCCTGTCTATGTAAAGGTCCCTAAGTTTGGCATCGTCGCTGTTAGGGCTTCCAATGTAGTGCTTGTAGCCTCTTGCCTGGTAAATGTCCTGGTACATTATCGCGCCCGTGGAAACTATAACGTCAACGAGACCAAGATCTACCATGGTCCTTATGGTTTCCCTTAATCCTCCTGCTATGAGCGGGCCAGCAAGGCCTAGAAAAATCACCGGCCTTCTTTTGTCCGATAACATGTTTTCATATACTTCGAGGCATCTTCCCAAGTTTCTCGCTTGAACCGACATATTTTGATAAGCGTGAAGCAGATCCGACACGGTCTCGATTGACCTCGGGTCTATGGCCTCAACGGGCTTAGAAAGCAGTTCTTTTTTCAGTTCCCTTTCCTCAGGTGTTAAGTTGGCTACCTCTTTTATCTCTACCATTTTTTACGCTAGGGCCTACTATAAGCGACTGAAAAAAGTTTATCGCCCCTATTTATGAGGTGCATAAAGCCAAGCCATCCTTACGAGGGAATTGATGCTGGTGTCGCTTCATTATCACTTTTGACTGATTTTTTTCTGGAAAATCCCCGGCTTCCAATGCAGGGATTTACGGTTGAGTGCAGGCCTTGGGAGCCCGATTTATTTTCGGGGATATCAAATAATCCCCCTTAGCGGCTTAGACTTGAAATGGCTACAGAATTCCTGATCTTGGCTGGCTTGTCGCCTTATGTCATATCCGGTCTATATGTGGCTGCTGGTGTTGTGCCCATAATAATCTATTTCATGGACGTCCACAAAAAGAGCAAGATATCCGTGTCCAGGATCGATGATGCGGAAAGCGTCGAGCCAGCTCAGGGAAAGGTCGTCCAGCTTTCCAAAGACAGCATAATCGAAGAGCTTGGAGAGCTGAAAAAGGAGATCAGGGGAGAAAATGAAGCGAAGGGGGAAGGTGTGGCCATGTTTACGGTGTCAACGCAGGGCAATTACGTGACCATGAGCGCCAGCATCCCTCAGGCGGATGACCTACCGGAGGGCGTCACACTGGAGCACGGCGTAGGGTCCGAGAGCTCTCAGCTTAGCACTGTGTTGGAAGGAGGCGTGATCGCCACAATGGATGATGGAAGCCCAAGCTTTATAATCAGGGCTAAGGCCACGAGGGATCATTCTTGAGCCGGTTGAGGGAAGCGGCACCGGGCCTTATTGAAGGCCTTTCATCGGTTGAGGCATCCATGATAGGAACATACGCCTACATATTCGGAGCTAATGGCACGTCGCTCCTTTGGGCGGTGTTGCTGCCATTCATCCTTTGGCCTTTCATAGAGTACGCTGCTTCCGTCATTGGAAGCGAGGATCACGTGACCTTTCTCGAGGTGATAAGGAGGCGGTTTGGTGACGTTCCCGCGGCTATCTCTGCTTTATCGCTTATGGCCAGCAACGTTTCCGCGATGGTGGTTGAGGTTACGGCTGCCTCTCTCGCCATTTCGATGTTTTTTCAAGCAAGGTGGCCGCTTTTTATACCGGTTTCGATGGCTATACTTTTTTTGGCGCCAAGCGTCACGGGAAAGCGTTGGACCGCGGTCATATTGGCTGGTTCGCTTCCCATGCTCGCGTTTCCCGCTGCCGCGGTGCTTTACGTATTGCATGGTTCGGCGGCGCGGACGGTGG
>DSEZ01000081.1 GCA_011055275.1 Thermoprotei archaeon
ACGGAGGTCGGGCTATGGCCTGACACTATGGCGTACTCGCCTGAAGCCCTGACCAGCTTCCCTCCGTCGCCGGGCCTTAGCTCTACCGAGCACACCCTTTCACCATCGGGTATCTTTGAAAGTGGAAGTATGTCTCCGGGCTTGTACTGGCCCTCTGGCTCGATTCTAATGGTATTTCCCACGCCCAGGCCCTCAGCAGCAACTGCGTAGAACCTGTTTGCCTGATTCTCTTTTGAAACAAGCAGAGCAAGGGGAGCTCCCCTGCCTGGCTCGTGTATGAAATCGGCTATTACGTACTCTCCCTTTGTCCCAGGAGCGGGAAAAGCGACCCTCGCTTTCCTAAGCCAGTGAGGTGACCTGAAGTTTATGTTCCCTCTGCCTTCCCTTTGAACCAAAATGTGCTTTCCCATTTAAATCACCTATAGCAGGCCAAGGTTCGTGGCCAACTCGGTGGCCTTGAACTCTGGCGCAAGCTTCACGTAGGCCTTCTTGTCTTTGAAGGTGTTTTCGATGTTCACCTTGACCACTTTGACCTTGAATCTTAGCTCCACCTCTCTTTTGACCTTATCCTTCGTGGCGTTTCTGGAGACGTAGAAGGCTAAGACGTTGTTATTTTCTCTTTCAGCTATAGCTTCCTCGCTAGAGACCGGTGATACTATAACGCTTTCGTAAGCCATTCTTTTTCAACCTCCTGTAGCGCGTTCTCAGACCAGATGGTCAGCCTTCCGGCCTGCCCTCCTGGAGCTAAAGCCGGGATTCCAAGTTCCTTGTAATATTTAACTTCAACTCCTGGCATGTTTTTGGCTGCCTTCAGTATGGGGGCGTCTTTCCTTGAGACAACTATGAGAAGGGACTTGGGGACCCTTCTTCCCCTTCCTCTCATCTTTGCTCTTCCGCTCTTTATCTTAGTGCCCTTCTTTGCCCTCTCTATATCGGCATTAAGGCCTAAGTTGGAGAGAGCCGTGTAAACTTCTACCGTTTTGGCGGAATCCTCTATTTTATTGTCAAGCACTATGGGCAGGGCCTTCACTTTTTCGGGGATAACATGCCCCCTAGCTCTTACCTTTTCCTCAAAGAAAGCGCTTAAAAGGGCATGAAGCCTAGCCAGCGCCATCTCTTTTTCGTTCATGGATTTCTTGTACTTCTCCTCTACGGTTGGCGGATGAGCTAAATGCCCACCCTTGGCACTGGAGATGAAAGCAGCACGGCCAGTTTCCATCCTGGGAACCCTTGAGATTCCCCTTCCGGTTCCCCACGATATCGCGCTTACGCCACGCCCGGCTTCAGGGCTTCTTCCTTGCGGTTGCGCTGCCCTTGACTGTGAGGCTATCCACGCCCTGATTATCAGGTCATCCCTTATGGAGACGGGCTTAGGTAACGTTATCTCAACGGTACCTGATTGCGAGCCCGTTAGGTCGAATACGGGCAGAGCGCGTTTTTCCAAAGATTGCATCATGTCTAGTACACCTACGAAATCGAATTATAAGCTATGCTCGGCGGTTCTATCGGCTTGCCCTTAATGGACAGCCTGAGCAAAACCAGCCGCTTAGCAGGCCCTGGCACAGACCCCGAAACGCCAATGAGGCTCGAACGGGGCACGCCATAGTGCTTCATGCCGCCCTCGAACTTAAACTTCGAGGCATCAGCGATGAGCACGATCTTCTTGTTATGGTCGACCCTGTGATGGAATCCCATCTGGCCCGGCCTTCCCACGGTGGCTGGGACAACGCCTGGGCGTTGTGGCCCTGTTGCTCCTGGCCCTCTTTTGGTCTTCCTCGACTTATGCGGCAGTAACTTCATGCCGAACCGGGCTATTGGACCTGCCATGCCCTTGCCCTTGCTTATGGCCACGGCGTCCACGGCCGCTCCTGGCTTGAAAGCCGGAAAAGCATCGGCATCGAGTTTGAGGGTTTTTCCAAGCCATGCCGCAGCGAGGTCGAGCGCCTTAGAGGGTTCGGCATCAATCGGAATCTCCACCACTTCAGGTGTCTTCTTTCCAATTCCGGTTTGATCTGGGTTTGTGCTTACCAAAACCCTAACCTCGTCAAAGCTCAGCTTTCTGATGTCCTCTATGGAGGAACCCTTGCCCGGTTTTGTCCTTCTTGCTAGCTTTTTCGTGGTTGGTTCGTCTAGCTTCGCCCAGCTCTCGCCAAGGCACTTACCACTTGAGTAAACCCTCACCGCAAGTACCGTAAGTGGAGGCACTTCCAGAAGAGTATAGGGCAGGCTTACGTCTCTTCCGAAGTTCGGTGAAGCCTTGTAGCTTTCCGTGTAGACCAAGTGGCCCATGCCTACCTTATAAGCTGGAAGGCCAGCTAATCCTCCTGATGATGAGAATACCCAAGTCCTTACCCAAGGCACTATGCTCCTCGCTCTTTTCCTCGGTCTGTAAGCCAAAGACCCTCTATGAGGGGCATGCCTACTACGGTGTCCCATGTCTAATCAAGAAAATAACGTTCCCCCTTTTAAGCATGTAACTACTCATATCATGCGCAATTGGCCGTCCGAGCTCAGCATAGTGATTCCAGATACCTCCCTTTCAACCCATGAGAATCCCGTTGATTTCACGATAAGAGCTGGCTTCTTAGCGAGATATTCTGCAATGGCCAACGTTCGTAGGGTCATAATATATAGGGAGGACGTTTCTAGGGATGCCCGTGCCGGCAAGGACCTTGAAACTCTGCTGAAGTTTTGCGTTATCCCTCCTTACCTCAGAAAAAGAGTGTTTCCACTGACGAACTCGCTCAGGTATGCTGGACTGATCCCTCCGCTCAACATACCCACTCACCCTCAAACTAAAAGGATAGCTCCAGGCGACGTCAGGGTTGCTTTTATCGAGGGCACCAAGGTGCTTGTTGATGAGGATAAGCTCGCTGAGCTTGCACAGGGCGAAGGCGCCCAGATCGCTCCCCCTGGAATTAAGGGTCTTACTTTTGTTAGGATTACATCGGTTAAGCCCTTGAAGGCCGAGCTGTGTGGCCCGGTTAGGTATTCCGGGTTTTATGTAGAGCTAACTCACCAAGGGCTGAAAGCCACGCTTGCCCAGCTGAACGGTCTCAAGATCGGAACTTCTAGGTATGGCGAGGACTACAGCAAAGCGCTTCCCTCTGCTCTGGAACAGCTCTCAAAGAACGGAGTTACGGAAACGTTTCTCGTTTTCGGGTCGCCGTCAAGCGACTTGTCGGAGATCCTTGAGGCCCAAGGTTCTTCAGCGAAAGGGGCGTTCGATTTCTACGTTAACATGGATCCCGGTCAAGTGTTGAAGAGCATAAGGACGGATGAAGCCGTGCCGTTGTCTCTTATAACGTTAAACTGCGCGGCTGCCCTCTTGTCCTCTGGAAACCCTTATTTGCGATGGGGAAAGTTAATCTCATGGGAGGACAACAAAGGTCACCCTTGCTGGACGAGGTATACAAGCAGGAAAGAGCGAAGAAACAGCAGGAGGAGAAGGGGAAGGCAAAAACCAAGTGATTTTTTGCGTTTGTTTCCATCGATATCCTTAAGCTTGTTTCAAGATCCTAAAGTATGAAAGTAATGGTTCTAGGTATTGATGGCTACCTTGGCTGGCCTCTTGCCTTGAGGATGATAGCCAGAGGACATGAGGTTTGTGGGGCTGATAACTTCTACACAAGAAAGGCAGTTGAGGAGGTAGGTTCGTGGTCTGCCATACCGATCCCGACTATGGAAGAGCGCGTCAAGGCGGTGAAGAGGGTTTTTGGGGCTGACTTTGACTTCAGGGAAGGGGACCTGAGGGACTACAACTTCATATCATCTTTCATCGAGGAGGAGAGGCCCGATGCCATAATAGACTTTGCGGAGCAGAGGAGCGCACCTTACTCTCAGATAGACCTCAACCACGCGGTCTTTACCATGGAGAATAACGTCATAGGCACCATGAACCTGCTTTACGCCATGAAGGAAAGCGCGCCAAACG
>DSEZ01000082.1 GCA_011055275.1 Thermoprotei archaeon
ACGAGGTCCCGATGACAAGCTTTCAGTGGAAGGTCACGGCGCTTTCGTCCATGGGAATGTTCATGGACGGCTACGTGCTCACCATATTTTCAACGGCTTCTCCGATACCCAGATGGGGTTTAAGGGCAGTTTTTTCCCCCACAAGCCTCGAGCTCGGTCTCATGGCTTCGGCTGCGCTAATAGGCATGTTGATTGGCGCGGTGACGTTTGGTAATCTGGCGGACAGGTTCGGCCGCAAGACCACATACACGTACGACCTCTCCATAACCGCGGCTTTTCTCATCTTAACCGCCTTGGCCACAAGCTGGTGGGAGTTCTTTCTCTTTCAGATAGGCGCTGGCATAGGTATAGGGGCCGACTATCCCATAAGTTCATCCATCCAGAGCGAGTTTTCACCGAAAAACAAGAGGGGGATGTTACTTGTGCTTAACATATTCACGTGGACCATAGGAAGCATGGTGTTTTTGGCCCTTTCGATCCCGTTTTACGCGCTGGGCCCCCTCTCGTGGAGGGTTATGTACGCCAGCGCAGCCGTCATACCTCTCATCGTGGTGGCAGCCAGAAATTCGCTTCCCGAGAGTCCCAGGTGGTTGCTTCTCAAGGGAAGAAAGGAAGACGCGGAGAGGTCGGCCCAAAGGATAGCCAGAGAAGCTGGCGTTGATGCCAAACAAGCAGTGGAAGCGCTTGAGGTAGACTCCGGGTCATCATCCTTGCGCGAGCTCTTCAGCAAGAGGTTCCTGACTTTAACGCTCTTTACGTCCATAGCGTGGTTCTCTTACGACTTCGCGAGCTACGGCGTTTGGAACTTCACCCCTAGCATATTTGCCTCGACAAGTAGCTACGTGATGGCCATAGTGGAAACGCTTCTCGAGGAGATCCCCGTCATAGTTGGTTTCGCGGTATGCGTGTCGCTGGTCGAGAAGGCCGGCCGCCGGCTGCTTCAAGAGCTTGGTTTCCTTGGAGCTGGGCTCTCACTCGTTGTTTTTTCGATTTTTTCGCATTACGTGCCCTCCGCGGCTTCGGCCACGGCCATAGCCTTTACCGCGTTCGCGTTGATGCACGTGTTTCACAACGTGGGACCCACAAACCTCACATATGCATATCCCTCGGAGGTGTTTCCGACTAGGCTGAGGGGAACGGCACACGGTTTCGCCACAACGCTAAGCCGCTTTGGAGGCATACTGGGGACCGTTGCCGTGGCCATAGGCTTCTTTTCGTACAACTTGAGCGTGGTGCTGCTCGTTATCGCGGCCTTTGAGTTCTTGGGCTTCGCGGTAACCTACATGTGGGCTCCTGAGGTAAAGGGGAAAAAGTTGGTCTGAGTTTTGGCAGCACCTCTGCTAAGCCCTCTTGTAACCCAGCTCCCTTAGAAGGTCCTTTCTTTCCTTTCTGTCTTGATCTTCCTCGACTCCTAGGGGCCTGAGGCCATCGGCGACACCAAGCACCGCAACCGACTCGCCCGCTACCCCGAGAAAGACCTTAACGGGATTGGCCGTGGCGCAGTACACGTTAACGACCTCGGGCACGCGCTTTATGGCCTGCAGCACGTTTATGGGGTAGGCGTTCTTTATGATCACGAGAAATGCGTGGCCTGCGCCCATCTCCTTCACGTGGTTTACCGCTTCCCTAATTAGTTCTTCATCGTTTCCATCGTACCTCACGAGCCTTTTTCCGGAGCTCTCAGCAAAGGCAAGCCCAAACTTGATCCCTGGCACGGAGCCCACAAGCGCTTCCGCTAGGTCTTCCACGGTTTTTATAAAGTGGGCTTGCCCGAATATTATGTTGCATCCCTCCCCCGGGATTATGTCGTGTTCCCTGATTTCCATAATAAGGAAAGAGCGATGTAAGAAAAAGATTGCGGAAGAAAAGGGTTAATTGCACCGCGCAATTATAGAAAATGCCTGTCACTTACAGCGTTGAGGGCGAGAGGCTTCTCATCATAAGAAATCCGTATTCCGAGTTCTCTTTTTGGACTGCCTTCGAAGAATTCCAACAGGGGCTTTGGAGACCTAAGCTTCACTACAGCTACGAGGGCTACACGTCCATGTATAACGGCAGGAGCTGGAAACTCTTGGCGGGTCTTGCCTTTTCCCCAGGTGGAAGTCTGCGCTCCGCGGAATTCGATCGCCTGTCGGCGAGCTTGAGCTTCGATGGCGGTTACCTTCGCCTGGAGATGACCACGGCCAGCCCAGACTTAAAGGTGGAGGGCGCCGTAGAAAAAATAGTGCCTATAATTGAGCTCAGGGACGTTTACGGCGATGAGGTAAAGCCCATCACGAGGCGGACTGATGAAGGTGTTCTGGTGGAGGCCGGCCCCGCGAAATTTCTCGTAAAGCATAATGGCAAATTCGAGCCTCTTGATCAAGAGTTAAGTGTCGTTTACGACAGGGGTTCAGGCTTTAGGACAGGTAAACCACCGTCGCCCGTTAAGGAGAGCAAACGCGCGCACGTGCTATTCGGGCTGAGCTTTCAGGACAACGCTGAGCTGGTCGTACACCCACTCTTCTCTTTCGTCCGGCCCAAGATATCGCAGTGGGACCTTGACTTGGTTGAAGCTTTTCCCGAGTTCCGGGTTACCCCATGGGGTAGGTTGTTAATTGGAAGGGCTGAGTCAGCAGCTCTCTTCGGCGTGGGATGTGGGAGCGCATCCCTTCCGGATGCAGGGGCATGGTGGTTTAGGCAGGTTTGGTCGAGAGATCTCTACCAGGGATTGTTATTTAACTTGAGGGCTTTTCACAGGATCCCATGGCTTAGGGAGGGCCTTTGGCTGGCAGCTGAGACCGGCTTTGCGGCCATGGGCTACGACGGAGGGATCCCAGACAGGCTTTGTCCTCTTGAGGGATCCTCAGCCTCCGATGCCCTTCCGCTTTTCCTGATGTACGTTTCCTCCTTGCTTTCGCTCGATTGGAGGGAGGCCTACGCGTGCGCTTTGTCCAGCGTCGCCGATTACGCCCTTGCGTGCCTCCCCGCTCTCTCAAAGCTATCCACGACAGGTATGATCGAAAGCAATGCGGCCTCCTCGTGGTGGGACTCGAGGGTCTGGGTTAACGGACACCTTAGGGCAACGAGGCTACCGGAAGGATGGGAAGACAGGGATTACGTTTTGCCGGAAGTGAACGCGCTGTACGCGGTGGCGTTTAGTGAAGTCGCGCAGGTCGCCGAAAAGCTGGGAAATGACGGAGGAAAGCTGAGGGAAGCCTCTTCCACCATCGTCAAGTCGATGGCAAAGCTCAGCAAGGGATACTTGCCCATGATTTACGACGCCCTCGAAGGAAGAGCGGACTACACCCCATCGTCGACTGCCATAATGGCACATGCCCTTCTCTCAAGGTTGGGGGCCTTCAAGGAGGACGCCCTCCTTGATGGTGTCGTAAACAAGCTCATGGTGAAAAAGAGGATAGTTGGCATCGAGGGATACGCGGGGCAATGGCTGCCCTTCGGGGTGCTTGTCAGGCCCTTTCCGGGTCCTTACCTTGGGGACGCGGAGTACCACGGTGCCGTCGTTTGGCCCAGGGAAACGCCTTACCTGCTTGAAGTCCTTTCAGAGCTTGGAAAGAGCGATGTGATGAAGGATATCCTTATCTCAAACCTTGACGCGACGGCATCGGACGGTGCGTTGCTCTACGTTCCAGAGCTCTACAGCTTGGACGGGGATGAGCTGGTGCCCGTAAAGAACCCCGCGCAGTTTTGGTCTAACTGGGTTGATCCTTACCTCACCTATCTGGATGTGATGCGCGGTTGATCGGACACCATGGATCGACCTTGTCCTCAGTTAGCAACGATCTGGCAGGACATCCTCCTTGGCATGACTTAACGTAGGGACACGTGGCGCAGCGCTCTGGAAGCCACTTCCTGTAAAGAGAGAACCCATTTCTCCAGATTTCTGCTAGGGAATCTCTTAACGCGTTCCCTTCCTTGAACGCGTCATTCATCAAGAGGTCGCACCCATAAACGTCCCCCTTCCAGTTGATAGCGATGTGTGTTCTGCCCGCAGGACATGTGAAATACCCCCTTATTGAACTCGCCTCTGCGGCTGCCCTCTCGAAGTCGTCTCTGTTCAGGTAGAATCTGAAGCCGTTTAAGGTGACGTGAGCCGCTTGCTCGGCAACGGACCTTAAGGCTGAGAGAAACTTCTCCCCTCCTTTCTCTTTCGAGAGCAATAGCCCCTGTTTCCTTGCACGACCGAACGGCTGAACTGAGATGAAGTTTACTTCCTTGGCCCTGAGGCCATTTGCTAGATAAATCATTTCAGCAGCGCTTTTGTTCAAGTCCGTTACCGTGGTCGAGATGGAGATGTTTATGCCGGTTGACGCTGCAATTCTCGCTCCTGCAAGCGCCAGATCAAAACGTCCTCTTAGCTCGTCATTTTCCTGGGCTTTGGGAGAGTCGAGGCTTATCTGCATGGCATCTAAACCCGAGTTTTTCAATTCCCTGGCGTTATTTTCGTTTAGCAGCAGGCCGTTTGTGCTTAGGGCCACGTAGAAACCTTCCTCTTTTGCCTTCCTAATTATCCTCGTTATCCCCCTTACGAGCAACGGCTCGCCGCCCAACAGGTAAACGGCCTTTACTCCCAGTCCCTTCAGGTTATCCAACACTTGCATCCACTGGTCTGCCTGGAGTTCATCGGGCGCACGCTTTCCCGCGTTTACGTAGCACGTTTTGCAGTCCAAATTGCATACCCTTGTCAGGTAAAGTGAGGCATCGAGGGGCTGGCTCAGGGTGAGGTGCTGAAGCTCTGGGCCACCCTGAAGCGGCAAAATGTGGGTCATGGGCGAGGCCGGACATTCCGTGAGAAACGTTCTTAGGTACGATTCCACGTGGATTTCCTGCCGTGGCGTAAAAGCTCGTCGAGCTGACCTTTAGATTTCGGTGGCCTCGGTAGCGCTGGGAAGCAGATTCATAGTGATGAGAAAAACGACGTTGCGTTGGAATTCGTTAATGCATCGTTTTTTACATTGGAGCTAATAATGGTCAAAACGCTTAATAACTAAGGCATCAAAATATTGAGACATTTGCCCAGGGTCTCGAAGGAAAAATCGTTTGAGCTGGACAGGGAAATAGCGGAAGCGCTCAAGGGGAAAGACAGGATAAATTTGTCCAGAATAGCGGATGAGGTTAACATAAGCCTGTCCGCGCTTCATGATAGGGTAAAAAGCCTTGAGGAAAGGGGTATAATACTCGGTTACACGGCAGTCCTTGAGAAAGAGAAGCTTGGCTTTGGGGCAGCGGCCATATTGATGCTCAACGTGAACTCGGAAAAAGGTGTTGAGAACATAGCGAAGCAGATAGCCTCAATACCGGAGATAGAAGACGTTTACGAGGTCAGCGGCGAGCCAGATCTAGTCGCCACCGTGTGGGCACCATCTCTCGAGGAGCTCAGGGAGTTCATAAACGAGAGGATATCCAAAATTGATGGCGTTGAGGACGTTAATCCCCTGATGCTTCTCAGGGTTTACAAGAAGGCTGGTTTTTCCATAAGGCGATAACGCTTATATACTGCTATTCGATATCGATTTAGCGATAGCTTTTGAAATCCGTGACGGAGGCGTTACCTTATGGATGATGATGTGTCTAAGAGAAACGTCGTCCTATTGTTCGCTTCAAGAGCTCTCAGGAGCTTTGCAGCTGGCTTTATGGGTGTCATCATAGGACTTTACCTACTTCACGTGATGGGCATGAGTCCCGTTGTCATAGGGGTACTGTTCGCGGTTGGTGCCATATCAATTCCGGCCATGTCGCTGGCCGTGGGCAGGCTGGGAGACGTTTACGGGAGGAAGATAGTGCTCATCCTCGATATGCTTGCACTTCCATTGGGCATCGCCATATTGCTGACTTCCAAGAACCTATACCTTCTTGGGCTATCCATGGCCATAGGTGGCTTCGGAATGGCTGGGGGGCTCGTGGGGGGTGGCGTAGGTGCATCTGTTGCCCCGGTGCTGACGGCGTTGCTCGCCGAGAATACCGATGAAAAGAACAGGACAAAGGTTTACTCTTTGAACAGCCAGATCAACACTTTTGCTGGGGCCGCAGGGGCGGCCATAATCTCTTTTATGAACTATAGGCAGTTGTTCGAGTTTGGTCTTGTGCTCAGCCTGCTTTCCGTTCTCGTGGTGCTTCCGCTGAGAGAGCGGTTCAGCAGGCCCATTCAAGGTCAAGCCAGGACGGCGCAGCTTAGCGAAAGCGACAAGAAGTTCATAAAGATATTTGCGTACACGGGGCTGCTTAACGGTGCGGGCATGGGGCTCATAAGTCCTTTCCTTCCCATAATATTTAACCAGTTCTTTGGAATGAGCAATTCTCAGATAGGGTTCCTCATGAGCGCTGGAGGCATCATCAGTGGTATCGCCTTTTCGTTTACTCCATACTTGGCGAGGCGCATGGGCCTTGTCAACCTCATAGTCGTCACGAGGGGACTAGCTTCTGCGCTTACTTTTATGATACCGTTCTCACCGTCCTCGGTCTTGGCCTCAGCTTTCTATCTAATTTCAACGCCCATTAGGATGGTCTCGATTCCCGCGCAATCTTCTCTGCAGATGAGCCTGATAGGAGAGGGTAGCAGGTCAACGGCCAGCGGGCTAAACCAGGCTGCTAGACAATTCCCTCAGGCGGTTTCCACGCTTGTGGCTGGCGCTCTCATAAGCATCATGCCGCTTTACGTCCCATTTGCCCTGGCCACCGCATTCAACTACGCAAACGTTTACCTGTACGAAAGGTTCTTCTCGAAGTTGCCAGGGGCGAAGAGGGTCATATAGGTAGCGCTAGCTGGGATCAGGTAAGGTTATAACCGCTTGTGTAACGAAATATCGTGATAAGGGCTTCGATTTACTACGATAAGGGTACCATAGTCATAGCAGGGGGATTTCCGGTGCCCTACGCAAGCTCCGACCCCAGGGGGGAGCGGCAAAGGGCTCAGGCCATGTACTACAGGGATACGCTGGAGTATCTTCGTAGGAGCGAGGCAGAAGTCGAAGATCACGTGATGGACCCAATACCGCTTCCTCTGGTTACCGCTCGCACAAAGCTGAGGTCCTATCAGGAGCAGGCACTTAGGAGGTGGATTGATGCCGGTAAGAGGGGCGTTGTGGTGTTGCCTACTGGAGCTGGAAAGACTCTCGTTGCCGTTAAGGCCATTGAGACAATAGGGCTCTCGGCACTTGTTGTAGTTCCTACCCTTGACCTCATGCTACAGTGGAAGGGGGTGCTGGAACAAGAGCTGGGACTTCAGGTCGGAGCCATAGGAGGAGAATACGACGACTTAAGGGCAGTAACCGTGATAACTTACGACTCAGCCTACCTAAGGGCCAGCGAACTGGGTAACAAGTTCTTCCTTTTGATTTTTGACGAGTGCCACCACCTGCCATCGGAGGGTTACAGGCAGATAGCAGAGATGTTCGCGTCCCCTTACAGGTTGGGTCTCACGGCAACGCCGGAAAGGGAGGATGGTCTGGAGAAGCTGTTGCCAACCCTAATAGGTGGGATAGTTTACAGGCTCTCTCCAGATAGCTTAGCCGGAAAATACCTCTCAGATTACGAGATCACAAGGGTGACCGTGGACCTTACCCCAGAGGAGAGGGAAAACTACGAGAGAAATGAGGCCATATTCAGAAGCTATCTCAAAAAGAAAAGGATATATTCATGGGGCCCTAACGCTTTCCTTAGGCTCATAATGCTTAGCAACTCAGACAAGGAGGCTAGGGAAGCCCTTCTCGCCAGGAACAGGGCCATGCAGATCGCTTTCAACAGCGAGGCTAAGCTAAAGGCCTTAGAGCAGATACTTCGCGATAATCCCGAAGACAAGGTCATAATATTCACTCAGTACAACGACCTAGTTTACGAAATCTCAAGGAGATTTCTTATCCCTTTCATTACGTACAAGACAAGCGACGAGGAAAGGGATGCCGTGCTCAAGGGCTTTAAGGAGGGCACTTACAAGGCCATAGTCGCTTCGAAGGTCCTTGACGAGGGAGTTGACGTGCCCGAAGCATCGCTTGGAGTCATATTGAGCGGTAGCGGTAGCAGGAGGGAGTTCGTGCAGAGGTTGGGAAGGCTTTTGCGTAAGAGGGAGGGCAAGGTGGCCAGGCTCATAGAAATAGTCTCGGGCGGGACGAGCGAGGTCAGGGTAAGCGCCAGACGCAAGAGGGCTGACGGTACGCGCGATTGGGGCCAGGAGGAGGGGATCTGAGCTGTTCCAGAGTTCCTTGGTAAGAGCTAGCGTCCTTGGAGGCAAGATATATCCAAAGTTCATGAAGCTTGAGGGGCATGACGTCGAGGTTGCTCAAGCCATAATAGATACTTATTCTTCAATGGTCGGCATGAGGAAGGGGATGCTTGATGAGGCGCTCAGGGAACTTGAGGTCGGTCGGGACTATAAGCTCATAAGGGGCCTGTCCGCTCTGCTCGACCGCAGGTGCCGGTTTTCAAGCACCGCTACGCTCGATCCCGTCAAGACCAGGGCCATGGTCTTCGCCATGGCTTCAGGAAGATACCTCGAGAGGGATACGGTGATGGCTGAGGCCGCCCAGCGCCTTGGCGTAACGGTGCAGGAACTCGAGGAAAGCCTTTGGTCGGACTTGGAGGAGAACGTGGTGCTTATTGACTTTCAGCAAATAGATGCGGCATCGCTTGTGAAGCAGTACAACCTCTCTCTGGCTCAAACTCTTTTGCTCAGGTCTGCCTCCATGACCTTCTCGGTTTCGGATCACTGGAAGGAGATATTCAGGGCGATAAAGTGGTTAGGGCTGATGTATTTCGCGGAGTCTCGGGGGCAAACCATGAGCGTCGAGGTTATGGGACCCCTTTCCCTCACTAAGCTTACCGATAGGTACGGGTCTTCCATGGCTAAGCTGTTCGAGCAAATAGCGCGTTGCAAATCGTGGAACGTGAGCGCAGACGTCGTTTCCCCGAACAAGCAGCGGATGTACAAGCTGGAGCTCAGCTCCGAAAGGCACGGGAGCCTTTTGTACTCGGAGGCTTGGAGCGAAAACCCGTTTGACAGCGAGGTCGAGAGAAGGTTCTATGAAGACTTTGTATCGGTTAACACGGGATGGGAGATCGTCAGGGAGCCCCTGCCCGTAAAGGTCGGGTCGCACGTCTTCATACCCGATTTTGGCCTGAGCAAGTATGGCCATACGGTCTATCTTGAAGTGGTGGGCTTCTGGACACCCTCTTACCTGAAGGCAAAGCAGGAAAAGCTCCGCGAGGCGCGCGACTTGGACATGATAATCGCGGCCGATGAGGAGCTTGGACCCGTTGTTCTCGGCGGTGATAACGTGATAAAGTTCAGAAAGAGGGTCCCTGTAGACGAGGTGGTGCGTTACCTGAAGGCAAGGGAGAGGGGGCTTCTACAGGCCACGGTTAAGGAGGCAAGCCTTAGGGTCAGGCCTTGGGGCGACGTGGTAAAGCTCGACGAGCTTGCAGAAAGGAACGGGCTCCCCGCTGAGGTGTTGATGGAGGTCATAACGAAAGATGGGATAGCCGGTTACAGGGTTTTGGGCGAGGAGATCGTGAGGGAAGAATTCATAAAGCAGCTTGAAGGCGAGCTCGGTGACCTTGATGGTAGGCCTTACCTTGAGGTTGAGGCATTTCTCGACAAGAAGGGGATCAAGAGCTGCGACGCGTTTTTGAGGGCGCTGGGCTACAAGGTCGTGTGGCGGTCGCTGGATCCCGGTGACGCGAGGGTAATGAGGATGACATGACGCATTGAGAAGGACTTCGCATAGGTATAAATAACGCGGCTCGTTTAGTTCATGCAGGCGC
>DSEZ01000083.1 GCA_011055275.1 Thermoprotei archaeon
GACGGACACAGGATCTTCGGTGATGGCAAGACCTGGGAGGGCTTCTTGGGTGGGGTTGCAATTGGAACGCTTGCCGGGTCCCTAGAAGCGACCCTGTGGCCCGAGCTCATGCAAGTAACCCTCGCCTTCTTCATGGCCTTCGGTGCGCTCTTCGGTGACCTAGTAGCGGCTTTCATAAAGAGGAGGATGGGACTAAAGAGGGGGGAACCCGCGCCCGGTCTAGATCAGCTCGACTTTGTGGCGGGCGGTCTCGCGCTAGCGTGGCTCACGGGCCATTACTTCAGCGCTGAAGTCATAATAATCGTGGTCATAATCACACCCTTCCTACACCTTATGACCAACTACTTAGCTCATCTGTTTGGGCTGAAGTCGGTACCATGGTAGGTTGGCAGTTAAGCTCCAAAAAGGTTTTTAACCATGGCCATAAAGATCTCATGAGCATAAGGGATAAGCTGCGGAGTGCCATAGAATACCTGTATTCTCCAGATAATTCTGATAACTTTTGGAATGCGGCGACCATAATAGCCATACTTGCAATAGCCTTCCTGATAGCAGGCGGAATATACGTCCTTTATTATGGCTACCCGTTCGTCATATATACCAGCACCGGACAGATATACTATATATATCCCGGCAGCATTCAAGTTGGGGCCGAGGTAATAATAATAGCGGTGCTTCTCATGATGGGCGCAGCAGGATTTTACTTGGTCTACAGGGCCACGACGACCGTGGAGGACCCAGAGCTTTACCAACAGATGCTTTACATCGGCGTCGTGCTCGTGTTCATATCGTTCATAGCGCTATTCGCGTTTGCCGCTGCAAAATAAGCTAATTAAGGCCCGTTTCTTAATGACCCTTCGCTCTATGGGCATGCGCCAATCCATGTTGATCGTCGCCCCTCCGATCTTTCCTATGGGTGGCGCCTTTCTCTTATGATCCGACTTAACGATCATCATCGAGTAACGATTCACAGTCTCAACGGGCAAAGAAAGGATCTTTGCTATCTTCTCTTCGGGGTACCGTTGGTCGACGCGATAGTAGAGAAGCCTATCCAAAACCTCGTATGGTAGCCCAAGCTCGGATTGAGCGCTCTTGCCTTTTATGAGTTGAGGAGATGGAGGTTTAAGCCAAACCCTCTTTGGCAGGCCTACCTTTGACGCCATATATCTCACTTGCGATTTATACAGGTCGCCTATGGGCATGAAATCTGCCCCACTATCTCCATATTTAGTGGTATATCCAAGCAGGAGCTCGGACTTATCGCTAGTGCCCAATACCTGAGCCCGCCCAATCAAGTTAGCTTCGGCATATAACAAGATCATCCTTATGCGTGCCTTGACGTTAGCCAGCGCCAAGGAGTTGGCGCGAAGCTCGTTGATCGCCTGCGAAAAAGCCTCGACGAGCGGCGATATCTCCTTAATTATCAGCTTAACTCCCAGGAGGCCGGCCACCGCTTTTGCGTCCTCTTCGTCATAATCCGGGGTAACACCGGCTTCCGGCAAGAACATCGCAATTACGTTTTCCAATCCCACGGACTTCACTGCCAGATAAAGGCTGAGGGAACTGTCAACACCTCCTGAAAGCCCGATCACTATCTTGTCGGCTCCCGTGTTCTTTAGGTGCCACCTTATCTCGTTAACTATATCGTCGTGAGCCTCCCTCCAATCGAAGCTCAGCTCAGGCGGCAGAGGGTACTCCTCGCCTTCGGGCGGTCTTCCTTCTGCGGTCAACTTTGGTAACTCCTCCTCATTTCGGCGAAGGCGCTTTCGTAATCCTCTATCACCTCCGCCCTTTCCTCCTTTAGCATCGGGTTTATCTCCCTGTACTTTCTCTCCCTGTAAAGGTCCACATCTCCGATTACGAGAGCCTCTTCCCTCAAAGGGGCTGATACCACGGTATTGCCTTCAAAGTCTATTATTTCGCTTCCCCCCCAGAAATTGACCATGTCTTGGCTTCCGGCTTGATTTACAAACACAACGTAAGACGTGTTCTCGATAGCCCTTGCAACAAGCAGCGAGTGGGTCATCTTTGGTTTCTGCAAAGTCTTCGGCGAACTTGCTATGGCAAAAATTACTTGGGCACCCCTCAAAGCAGCTATTCTAACTGTAAGGGGCTGCCAATAATCCTCGCATATGACGATTGCGCCCTTGAAGCTTCCCGCCTTCGAGTCCAGCTCATAGACCGGAACGCCTGACCCAGGAGTGAACCACCGGCTTTCCTCGAACATTCCATATGTCGGAAGATAGAGCTTTCTGTAAGAACTCACCTTCCTGCCTTGCCATGTCCCTTTCACCACCTCGCCATTCCTAAGGATCATGGCCGAGTTGTACAGGATTCCCATTTCGTCTTCCTCTACCAATCCAAGCACAACGCTTATACCGTTGGCAACGTCGGCCAGTGCCTTGAGGCCAGAGTTCAGCTTTTCAGCAACGTCAAAAAATATGCCCTGCGATAGGTAACCGGCCGTTGCAAGCTCTGGGAAAACAACTACGTCGGCCCCAGCGGCCATTGCTTTCTCCGTATAGGCCCTTATCTTTTCGAAGTTTCCCTTCACATCACCCATCTTTGGGCCTATCTGTGCCAACGCTATCCTTACTGTCTCAGCTACAGCCATATGGATAGCTCAATCCGGCATAAAAACCTGAGCGCGCTCAAACTTCCAACAACTTCTTTTGCTCCGACGACCAACCCTCAAAGGGGGCATCAAGCAGGGAGGATATGGTGGACGCCTTTGTCTTTCCAATTCCATCAACCGCCATGAGCTCACTTTCAGATGCCTTCATAACAGAGCGAACCGAACCAAAATGCCTAAGCAACCTCTCTGCCAGCTCCGTCCCAACGCTGGGCAACCCCTGTACCACGTAAAGCTGCTTTTCTCTCAAAGATAACACCCTAGGCTTTTGCCTGATCTGCAGCTTCACCTCACGCCTCTCCCATCTCCTCTTAGCGAGCACAACCAAGAGGTTGGCCGTCTGTTCTTTGCTGGGTGTGAAGAAGGGGATAACCCGTTTTTCCATGTAAAGGGCGACTAGAGCTCCCCAAAATGCCCTTGGATTCTCTCTCCAAATGACTTCTTCTCCAAAATTTCCCTCCACGATCAAAAGCGCGTTAGGGTACGCTGAGCTAAGCCTCGAGCACTGATCGAGAAGCCTACCATCAAAAAGGGAGCGCACGAAGTCGCTGGCCGTTTTCCTCTCAACTGCGGTCTCACTATCTATTACGTAATCTCCTACGCTTAGCTGCCTTTTCTCTACGCCGATCCCCGCCCCATGCAATAAATCGGCGATTTCCTCTGGCTCCCTCGTGTCTATGACTATCTTCTGGACGACCTCTTCCATAACTCTACGATCCCACCAAACTTTTATCTCTTAGCGTTCAACAGTAGACGTCCCTTAGCGCGAAAAGAGGCCTAAATGCTTCATATAAAGTGAACAGCTTATGAGCGATACGACTGCATTAGCTGTAAGCTTGAGCTGTCCAAGCGAATAAATGTGACCCAACGCTAGAGTTTTCTTAGGCATTTCACCCTCCTGAAACGCCCCTACGATATACGTAGCCCCCTCGGCAGGGATAGATGAAACGTCCAGGAAAGACCTCTCGGACTCCATGACGTATACCTCATAACCTAACTCCTTAAGATAGTCTCCCAGATCCCTGTGCTCTATCCATATGAGCGGGTCGCCACCAAGAGGCGCTCTGCCGTGCACCAAAACCTGCTCCATAAGCCCCTTGAACTGGTCGTAATTTCTCGGAAGCCTGACGTCGGGTCTAAAAAACATAAGACCTTCCTCACCTCTCAACTCCACGACGACATCCAGCAGGCCAAGCAGATGGGCAGGCGAGTCGATCACGTCTAAAAGGCATTGATGAACTATGTCGGGCCTTCCTCTCGACTCCTTGCCCACCAGCTTCTCCATATCCCATCCATGAAGCGACACGTCTAGAAGCATCTCACCTGGGTTTTTGTGTCTTTTTCTGGCGCTTGCACTCACCTGCTTTCCACCCCAAAGTTCCCTTGGAATTAGCTCTAGCGATGCGTTTGATAACACCAAAAGGTTCTTTCCCATAATTGCTCACTAAAAAAAGCAAGGTTAGCTTTCAAGCTATATCTACTAATGGAGCCTGTTCTAAGGGCAAGTTGCTGAGTGGCGGCGCAGGGTTCAGCTTATAAACCACGACCAAGACAAAACCGC
>DSEZ01000084.1 GCA_011055275.1 Thermoprotei archaeon
CCCCTCCAGCTTCTGGCAAGCTCGTCCTTGAGGTAGTAACTTTTCTCGTCCCTCCACCATTTCAGCTCCCCCTCTATCAAGAAGAGCTTCCCAAGGTCGCCTTTTTCGATGAGAGATTTAAGGGATGCCGCCGCATCTGAGTACCTTTCCATGAAGTCCACTCCGAGCTTGAGACGCTTTGACTTGGCCTTGCTTATGAGCTGTCTGGCTCCTGCCAAGGTTGTGGCCATTGGTTTCTCAACCAGCACATGCTTTCCGTACTCAAGCGCGTAAAGCGCCTGAGACACGTGGAGGTACGTGGGGGTTGCCAAACACACGACGTCCACCCTTTCGTCCCTTACGGCCTGATCGATGGTCGTGTAGCTTTCGGCCCCCAGTTCGGCCCCAACCGATTCGGCTACGGCTTTTACTTGGTCAACAACAGCCACGAGCTTTGCGCCCTGCACCTGATTTTTGAAGAATCTAGCATGTTGCGATCCCATGGCCCCTAGACCGACTACCGCTACGCCTAACTCTTTCATTTTGTTAACGCGGCCGGAGAATTTACGCCTATTTTTCGGCCCTTAGGTTTGATGTCAGCCTCTCGATCACGGTAAGGGCTCTTATGGCCTCAGAGCGTCTCATGAAAATAAAAAGATCGTTGTCGTGCCTTAGCACGTGCCTCACCTCTATCTTCAAACTGTTGAAGACTATCCAGAGAGGATGATACGCTACCGAGTTTCCCGGGAACGTCAGCCTGAGCAGCACGAGGTCAGAGCTTTCGTCATTTTCACCTCTCTGCTTCAGCAGCACTATCCTATCGCCGTGCCTGAAGAGCAGAAGGGTGGACGCAAGGGGTACGGAGCCAGCCTCTTTTGCGTCCAGCTCCTTCTCTATGAGGTTTGAGTCGAGCGTGAAGCTCAGGCCACGAAATACGGATGAGGTCTCAACCTCGCTTACCTTTTTCATGGCTATGGCCTTGGCTATGGTGTTTATCTTTGCTTTTTTCCCAGTCATGGCCTCCACCGATTCCTTGATCTCCCTAGCAAGCGCGTTGGCGTTAACAAGCCCTGTGGATATCAACAGCTGGTATACGTAGTTGCCATCTACGATCTGACTTACTGCCTCGTTGACCTTTAGTCTGGTCTCGCCTGAGGTGGTCATTTTACTATTGAATGCAGCAGAATTTATGTTTTGTGATTATTGTTCATTTTTTTGATTTTATTTCGAGGGTTTCAATGCCTTTCGTTCTAACTCGAGGAAAACGGGAGCGTGGTCTGATCCCTCTATCCCTTCAAGTATGCCAGCCGCCTTTAGCCTTGGCAACAGCTCGGTTGACGCTATGAAGTAATCTATCCTCCATCCGATGTTCTTCTGCCGTGCGTTAAATCTGTAGGACCACCAGCTGTAATGCCCGCCCTCTTTGACGAAGTACCTAAAGGTGTCCACGTAGCCAAGGGCGAGGAACTTGGTCATCCATTCTCTTTCCTGTGGCGTGAATCCAGCGTTATTGACGTTGTCCTTGGGCCTCGCGATGTCTATTTCTTCATGAGCCACGTTGAAGTCCCCGCATATGATCAGGGGCTTGATCTTTCTCAGATTTTCAGCAAACGTCGTGAACTCGTTATCAAACTTGAGCTTGTACTCGAGCCTCGTGAGACCATGCTGGGAGTTCGGAAAGTACGAGTTGATAAGGAAGTAATCTTTAAACTCGAGGACCTGCACCCTTCCCTCATCATCGAACTCCTTCGCGCCCATTCCGATTAGGACGCTCAAGGGCTCCGTCTTGCAGAGGGCCAGC
>DSEZ01000085.1 GCA_011055275.1 Thermoprotei archaeon
CCTGGGTGAACCTTCATAACAGCCCTCTTCACTATGCCGACATCATATTCCTTTTCCCAGTTTTTGATGGACATGAGTCACTTCCCTTGCCCGACGCTTAAACTCAACCTCGAAAATATTTCATGCCCTCCTCACGCGCAAGCCCCAGCGAGAACTGGCGCCCACGCAACGAACGCTTAAACTTAATCGCATATCTTTCTCAGATTGCAGGAAAAATCACCGCACTTTGGCAAAAACGTTTATGTGGCTGAGGGGGCGCGCGTCATAGGTGACGTAACGCTAGGGGATAACGTCAGCATTTGGCCTTGCGCGGTCCTAAGAGGAGACGAGGACAGCATAGAGGTTCTCGACAATTCCAACGTCCAGGACGGATCTGTACTTCACGCTGACTTCGGATACCCAGTCCGCGTTGGCAAGAGGGTGACCATAGGTCACGCAGCGATAGTCCATGGGGCAACCGTTAGTGATGACGTCCTAATAGGAATGGGATCCATAGTGCTGACGGGGGCAAGCGTGGGTTCGGGAAGCATTGTAGCCGCTGGCGCGCTTGTTCCTGAAGGAATGCGCGTGGGACCTGGCTCAGTGGTCATGGGAATACCCGCAAGAGTTGTAAGGAAGGCAACGGAAGAAGACGCAAAAAGGATAAGAGAAAGCTACGAGGCCTACTTAAAGCTTGCCTCCTCTTACGTCAAGAAACGCCGATGCACCCAGTTACCTCGCCGTTACTTCCATACAGCTGTCTAAGCAGCTCCGATATCTTCACCTTATCGGTCCTCGATCCCTCTCCATCCCTGAGAAAACGAAGCAGCGCCTCAAGGAGGTCAAGCCGAGGTCTTTCCGAAGACGAGTAAGCCCTGGCAGCCCAAGCCAGAAGCGGTATGGACGACTCCAGCGGCTGCTCAAGGAATCCCTTAATTGGCATACCTGCCCGTTTAGAAAGCCTTCCAAGCGTCGTCAGGCACAAAGCCATGGCCTCGGGATTGACGCCCTTGAATATTGTAGGTACCCCCATTATCCAATGCCACATTATCTCCGGTGATCTCCCTCTCAGCATGTCCTCAACCGCCCGCTCAAGTGGCTTAATAACTATGGCACTAGGTGAACCCGCAGACCTTACGGCCTTCCATGAGATGTAAGCTGGCACGTACCCGTTCTTAACCCAAAAAGAGAGGATCTCTTTATCCACGCTGAAGGAAGCACCCACCCAAGCGGCACCCGCTTCCATGGCTTTTTTCTCCACGTAGCTTAACAGCGAGGTTCCAACGCCGCGGCGCTGAAACGCCGGATGAACGGCTATCCTCACTATTCTCTGTCCCCAGTACCTTTCAAATCCCTTCATGCGCGACCTTCCGATCAGCTTGTCAGGTATAAGGTTCCCAGGAAGCTCGCCTCCTTCCTCAATGATCCTGACCTCCCCCTCGCTTAGAGGACCTTCCCGCGAGAGTTCGACTATACCCAGCGGACGACCGCCTCCGTAAGCGGCCACAAAGCTCCTGTTGGGCAAGTCCATCATAGCGGCGAGATCATTGGGCTCATTCCTGTAATGCGCTTCAGCCAGTATGGAGTAGAAGTCAGATATAACTTTGAAGTCGCGTGGGATCTCCCTTATCTCAACGGAACTCATTTCAGGTTGAGGAAGCTCCGGCTTGAGCAAGAGCGTTTCCTGAGCCCACCTTTCAAGCGGGTCACCGGGCATAAACCTTATGGGCGTCATGAGCGTGATCGCTGCCACCGCATGACGGGCCTCCCTTTTGACGGACTCTGCAAAGCGCAGCTCGAATCCCCTACCAGATCCCTCGTAACCCTGAACGGTCGTTGCGAACACGATCTTCTTAAACTTCCTCACAAGAGAGAGGAGCGCGTCAATGGGAAACTCCGCTGCCTCGTCAACTATCACCAAGTCCACAAGCGAGGGAGGAAAAATCAAGGCAAGGTCTATGGGCATCCAGCGAAGC
>DSEZ01000086.1 GCA_011055275.1 Thermoprotei archaeon
ATGGGTGCATCCGCCCATGTTAGTCAACTTTAATTGCCATTCAGCGATCCTTGGAGCGGCCGCAAACCTTCCCCTGAAAGGCGAGTCAAACAGACGAAAAAGGTCAGGTAAACCGCGCATGAAAGCTAAACGCAGCCAAGAGTTAATCAAAGCGGATACATGAGACCAGATACCTGTTACCTTAGGTTTACCCACGCATCAACGGTAGCGTCTTCCTGCGCAACAACACGCAACCTAAAGGCCGAACCTACCGCGCTTGTGTAGATCAACTTGATCCCGTTTACCTCGGCGCTTTCTATCTCTGCCCAGCCTCCGTCCCACGAAGAGGTATTTATGAGAACTGGCGAGTTATAGGAAAAGCTTGCCTCCTCCAACTTTGCGCTTACCCTGCCGCTTGTCCTGATTGCGAACTGCAGCTCCTCGAATCCCCACGCTGGGATTGGAGGTGACTCCACCTCTTCTCCCTTATTGAGGACCTTCTTCCCCCATATTCCTATGTTCCTCGGTTCCGAAAAGCTCTCCCACTCCTTAAGGTCGACCTCAAATCCGCCCCAGTCCCATGATAGGAAGAGAAGATCAGGATCTTGACCACTTGAAGCGACTGGATTGGACTGCGTGGGGAAATAGTACTTTAACTGGTTGAAGCTGAAAACATAGGTCATCCCAAGCGCGTATCCGAAAGCGTACCCGCTGCCAACTGCGAACATGCGATTTGATAGCCATCTGGCCCACGGAGCTGGAAAAGGCAACCTAAACTTTATCTTATCTTCGTTAAGCCACTCAATTGATCTTATCTCATTGCCATTCAGGTCAGCGATGAGGAGATTGGCGTCCGCCCCGTACTCTTTTTCCGGCCTACCGGCAAATATGTAAGAAGAGCCTGCGAAAAGCGACGCGCTGCCCGCCCTCGCAAGCCCCTTGTACTCGTAAAGCACATCTCCGTTCCAGTTCGCCTTGTAAATGGAACCCCCTACCGGAACGTAGAACGTTGATGGGTCGATCGCATCGTAAGAGACCACGGAATAAGGAGGTACTCCCTTAAGTTCTCCCTTCCCCTTGAAACCGGTGAGCTCATGTAAAACTTGCCCAGTAGAAGCGTTTAGCTCAAGCAGCCTGCCACTGGCATATACTAGTACCGTGTCAAGGTCTGGGTTGTACTCCACCGCCTCAGGACCGCTTGCCGGGACTTCCCATTTTATCCTGTAGTCGTGAGTTATGCGATACACGCGTCCCAGCATACCATCTCCTATTACTAGGTCCTCTCCGGCATAGCAGGCACTGTGCACATCACCTGCCATGAAGGGAGGAACCCTTGAAGAACGCAGCAAGCCCCTGTATCCCCCGTTGAAACTGCCAAGGCGAAACTTCACGTGCATGTGGTGCAAGGGCAGTTCCTTTTAAGCATCGTGCAAAAAGCTTGCTTGACCCGTCTCCTCAGTACCCATTCTCACGAATTTAACGCGCTTGGAGACATAACTTTTTCACTGTGCTCATTCCACGTGGGATATGGTGCCGTGACTAGCGTTCCTAGCTTTTCACGCCAAGATTTACAACGCTACATCTTTAGGAATGAGGTTAAAGCGACGTTACACCATAAGAAACCGCTAGCGGTGACGCAAAATGCGGAGCTAAGCTTTCTCCTGAAGTCAAGACATCGATCGAGCAATTTGGTCCCTTAGAAAAGCCTCCCCGATTCCCACCTAAGCGTCACTGTGGATTTGGCTAATCAAAAGTCCACCTATGTCTTAAGGCTCGTTTTTCCCAGAACCATGGCATCTATGTCAGCTATTCTGCAGAACTGCGTCAGCTCCTCCACGTGGTTACCGGGTATCCCGTGTATGTGGTTAGCTGGGAATACGCTTATAAACTCCTCAAAAGAGGCCTTGAACCTAGCGTACATATGTGGCCAAGTTGGATCGGTGCTCTTTTTGATCCTCTCCTTGGCGTCGCGCGGCAAGTCTACTGCCTCCCCGCTAATTATGACCATGAAGGGCTTGTCTTCCTTGATCCCAAGCCTAGCAAAGGTCATCTCACCTGGCGCTGCGTCAAACTCAACAGAAGCACCGCCTTTGGGGAAGTACCTGGGAACCGCTGGATAAAAGCTTATCTTTTCAAAATTAGCCCTTGGGTCATTACTTCTTGAAGCGTACCAGCTCGAGTGCTCGCCCGAGTTGGCCAGAACCCAAACGTCAAATTCGGGTACGTAAAGCCTTACGTCAGCAAACAGAACAGGATCTCCTCCACTCACGTATTTTAGTATCTGCATTGTTAACGCTCCTTGAGCGTCAGACTCCGTAGCACACACGGTGGGCTCCTTTGGTCCATTCCAATCGTATGGATCATTCATCAGCATTTCAGCCACGTCTGTAGTCACCACGTTTTCCGTGAACTCCCTTTGGCCTTTTATCCCGCAGAAGTCAAAATCATACTCTGAGTTAACCTTCTTCATGGCCAAGTACAACCTGATCTGCTGCTTCATGATGTCAGGCGTTAGTCCTTCACCGTACTTTATTCTGTTTCCCAGGAGAGAGCTGAGCCACGAGAAGCCTTTCTCGACCTCTTCATCGCTTACCTTGCCCATTTCCTCGCGAAGCAACAATTGATCTATGCTGTATTCCGTGATCCCAAAGTACTTCTGAAACGGAATCATGTGAAAATAGCCAGTTTCCATTCCCATGGAATGCCCTCCGTAAGAGCCGTAAACCTGGCCCCTTAAAGATACATAAGCTTCCGCGGCCTTAACCCAATTAAGTATCTTTTGTCTAACGGTTTCATCCTCGAGATCGCCGACAATCCTCTCGGTCTTGATGCCCGCTTGTCTGAGGGCACCTGAAGTAGCCAAAAGGCCAACGTTGCCGGGATATTCACCCTCATTATTGGAGTAATTAAGAATGGGCTTGTCCTTACCAATTATGTTTATCATCGGCCAAACCAGATACGGGTAGTTCCATATGTAGTACTGTAAAATGAGTACTCCCACTCCTTCTCTTTGGAGAAACTCACCCATCTCCTTTGACTCCTTCACCGAGGTGATTATTTTGGGAGCCACCACTATGCTTGGTTTTTTTCCGTTGTAGTCGAGGGATTTCGAAAGAAAATCGCGAAGGGCCTCTACCTTTTTCTCGCATAAGGGCCTGAGCTCTTCCATCGCCCATGATCTCTCGTCACCGAGCATGGCTATGCCAATGGGAACGATCCTCAATTCAAAAAAGAGGCGGTGATCACTCTTAAGTCTATCACGTTGCGCTGCCGGGCCTGCAATGAGTCCGCTTTCAATGAAGCACCGCTAACCTGTCAAACCGGCCTCCTTTGCATCGTACCTGTTCTTTAAAAAGGCCTGACTGGAGGCCCGTTTACACAGATTTCCACTAAGCGTCTCTAGGAATGCGCACAAGTTATTACCTAGGGCTTCTCAATCATATTTTCGTCGCAGATGATCCAAACAGGTATTTGCATCTCAGCACCTTGTATTTAACCCTAGATTGACGCGATGAAAATCCCATATCCCTCTGGATCTGTATGACGCACCGCATTTCATCGAAGAACGCAGTTTTTGCTCTAGCTCGATAGCTTTTTATTACAAGAGCGGCCATATATTTATGACCAAGATATATTTCGGAATAAACAACTGTTGGGCAGTGAAGAGGTGGCCGCTCCCAGAGGAATGGGCGGAAATTTACAGGAAATTAGACGTTGAAGAGGTGCAGTTCTCTTTTGACTTGCTTGACCCAAGGACAAATCCAAACGTGCTCGAGTATGAGGCCGCACTCATAAAGGATACCACGAAGAAATATGGATTGAAGATTCATTCGACGTTTACAGGTTTGGCCGCTTACTCTTACAACCTGCTTGGCCACCCCGACCCAGCGCTTAGAGCTGATGGCCTGGATTGGTACCTTTCAGCGCTGAAGGTCACTCATCTAATGGATGTACCGATGACGGGAGGACATATAGCGGCAAAAAGCGTGAGGCAGCAATCTGACGCCTCGCTCAGAGACGAGATACAAAGAGGCGTGATAGAAGCAGTTAACGTGATTCGTCGGCGTGCCGCTTCGCTGGGACTTCAAGCGCTCCTGTGGGAACCGATGCCAGTTCCTAGGGAAACGCCTTGGTCGATAAAAGAAGCCAATGAGACCTTAAAGATCTCCAATGAGGGATATGGTGTGCCCGTCAGACTAGCCATTGACGTGGGACACCAATGCACGCTGCAGGGCCCTGACGGAGACCCTTATGTGTGGTTGGCGCAACTGGGCTCTTACTCACCCGTGGTGCACCTTCAACAAACCGATGGAAAGGCTGACCGTCACTGGCCCTTTTCACCG
>DSEZ01000087.1 GCA_011055275.1 Thermoprotei archaeon
AGCTGGGCTCGAGCTCTACGCGGGTTTTAGAGGTACAACCCCGGTGAGGCTTGACCCTTTAACACACAGCGGTGGAGAGAGAAGCGTCACAATCATGGCTTTTTTAATATCATTACAGCAGCACGTGCTATCGCCCATAAGGGCTGTTGACGAGTTCGACGTCCACATGGACCCCGCTAACAAGGAAGCCATATCTAGAGTGCTCATGGAGGAGCTGTCAAAAAAAGGAGACGTTGAATACATATATATAACTCCGGGTCCCCTGCCGCCACTGCCGGGGACCGTTCACGTCCTATTGGTCCAAAAAGTTGAGGGGAAGTCTAACGTTATGGAGGCAGCCTGACTTGCCCACAACGACCATGAGAGATAGGGTTGTAGACGCTTTCAATAGGATAGAAGCCGGAGAGGCAAGCCCCTTCTCGTGGGACGTCAAAGCATCAGCTCAAGCGCTAAGGGAAGAGCTTGGGCCAACTCCAGATGACGAAGACCTCATAGAAGACGCCAAGGCCGTAGACGCGCTCTCAGGGATAGTTGGCGCGCAAGGAAGAGAGGTAGAGTTCATGGCTACCTCATCTGTTTTAAACCCCTTCATGCTCGAGAAGTCCGTTGATCGCTCAAATGTAGAGGCGCTAGCGAGGGCGCTATGGCAATCGATTTCACCGTCAGTCGACATACTTCAGGTCACAATTGACGTACTTATCGCATCAACCGCCTGGAGCCCGATCAGAAAGAGGATTAACTGGTCCAAACGCTCCAGCGCGCCTATATCTAAGGCTGAGGTCAAAAAAGGGGACGAATTTGGCCCGAAGATCGACGCTATAATCGATGAGCTCAAAGCTACAGCGAAACATGGAGAAACAGACTACGTCAGCTTCATAAAGAAAGGTGATCCCGTTGAAAGGGCTTACCTGCTTTCATTTGCCATAACAGATGGGAGAGTACTTCTCAACGTCGATCCCATATCTGGAAAAATAACTATCAAGCCATCGGAACGTCGTGCTAAGACGAACGCTTCGGTAGTGATCGCCTTGGAGGAGTTGCCAGTTGAGCGAAGATAAGGCAAAGCTCGAGGAAAAAATTAAGAGGGCATCTCAACTGCTGTTCCTAAGAAGGCATAGGAACCCGGGCATCGGAGAGTGGGAATTAAGGAGGGTTATCGGATCAGATTACAGGGCAGTGTTAAAGGCCCTTGACGAAAAACTGGACCCGCTGGGGCTCACAGTGAAGGAAGTAGAACATGAGGGAAAGCCTCGCTTCCTCGTAACAATCAAGGGAAATCCTCCTCTCGAGCTTGAGCCAAGCCTCGGATGGATGAGGGTTGACTCGCTCGCGGGTTTGGCCATGGCTTTGGCTTTCCTAACGGCCCACGGGGGCAGAGCACCTCCTGCCGAAGTTGAATCCTTTCTTGAGAGCAAGTTTCCTAAACGCAGAGCCAGGTCCCTGTTAACGGGATTTCTAGAAGAGGGTTACCTGGAGTTGGGAAAGGGCGGAGCTTACGAGATTGGATGGAGAACCAAAGCAGAGATAGATTTAGCAGAGCTCGCTAGAAGGATTATCTCCTCTGCGCCAAGAACCGCCTCTTCAGAGAATCCCTCTCAGCCTCCATAACACCTCTAACGATCTCTTCCTCGGTTTGTGCTGAAGATAGGATCTTCTGTGCCTCGGCTGCGCCAACGCCCCTTCCTGCCAAAACCATCACCGCTTTCTTACCGTATTTTTCCACTAGGTCTGCACTTGCTCTCAATTCCGCGTAAACCCTGCGTTCGCCTGCACCCGTTATGGCCTTCCAGACGGCGTCCTCCCCGGCCTTGCTCACTCCGATCCTTTTTGAGCCGCAATAGGGGCAGGAGGGAAATTCGGGCAGATCAGCAACCGCTTTGGTCTCTACGTACTGACCACAAGAAGTGCACGCAAGGGTTACGGGCTCAAAGTTGAGCCTTTGGCGCACGCTTGCTTCCAGCAATCTCTTGAGCCTTTCCGGGGCAACCACGTCCTCCTTCCTCATCCCCTGCTCAAGAAAGTTGAGACCCTGCCGCGTGGGCTCGCTCACGACAACACCTACAACCTCCCTCTCGCCGTCTTTAACGCCTTTCAGGAAATCCAGCGCTCCGTCAACACTGACGTCAAAGGTAAACACATCCCTCGTGGCCTGAACG
>DSEZ01000088.1 GCA_011055275.1 Thermoprotei archaeon
AAACGATAGTCACGCTTGAGGTTGCCGGCAACACGCTCGTGGCAAGAATGCTTGGCAACGCTGACGTAAAGGAGGGAAGTGAGCTCAGGATATCCGTGGATTCGTCGAAGCTACTCCTGTTTAAGGGCGGAAAAAGGATATGGCCGCCGCGAGCTAGCCCTTGACCGATCCAAACCAGAGTCCCTTTATTATGTACTTCTGAAGAACTACCGAAATCACTATCACGGGAAGGGCTACTATTATACCCGCGGCACTGAGCAACGCGTAGTTAGTTACCTGACCGCTGCCAAAGCTAAGACCCTCGGCGACGAAGACGGTAGCGGTTTCGGTTCCGGTGGGTGGAAAGTTGAACGCGTAAGCACTTGATCCAATCGTGACAGCAAACATGAACTCGCTGTAGCTGGCTATTATAGCGAAGAAGGCCGCAACAGCCAGCGCTGGCCTAATTATGGGAAGTACCACGTCGAAGAAAGAACCTATTCTCGACTTCCCATCAACTTGAGCAGCCTCATCTATTTCCTTTGGTAAATCGTTGTAAAAACCTACCAGTATCCAAACTGAAAGCGGGAGCGTGAATACCGGGTAGATCATCATGAGCGCCCACCACGTGTTAAGTAGGTCAAGCTTAGCCATGAGGGAGTAAAGGGGTACCAAGTAAATTATTGAGGGTACCGTGTAAAGGTAGAGCGCCCAAGAAAGCAACTTCGTCCCTCCGAGCTTATACCTGGCTATGGCGTACGCCGCGGGGGCAGCTATGAGTATGGTGCCCGCAGCCACGACCGGTGCTATCACGAAGCTGCTCAGGAGATAAGGCGCGCCTTGCTCAAGAGCTGTAAGGTAGTTCTTAAGGCCAAGAAGGGGCCTACTGGGAAGCATGGTAACGACGACACCAGAAGCATGAAGCGACGTGATCACCGTCCAAACTATGGGGAAAAAGGAGAAAGTCCCTAGAACCGCCAGCACGACGTACGCCAGTGCCAACGAGAGCTTGCCCGGGATGTTAAAATCGAAGTGGGGCAAAGCGTAACGGCTTTGCCTCGCACGTGAGCTTGAGCTTCCTCCGCTCAAGCCAAGCCTTTCCCTTAGGCCCACTGCGCGAATAAAGAGCAGAGATAAAACCGTGGATATGACAACCAGCACGGTTACCATGGCCATCGCTTCCCCTTGGTAGCCCCTCACGAAGGCGTTGGAGTAAGCGTAGTAAGCCAAAACCGCGTTGTAGGGGTTGAAACCACCTGAGTTGAACACGAAAACCGCGTCAAAAGTTCTGAAGGCGGTTATCATGCTCATCAAAACCGTGACTATTATGGCGGGCTTTATCATGGGCAAGGTTACCTGCGTTAACTTTTGCCACGTTGAGAACCCGTCGACCTCAGCCGCTTCCCTTAATTGTGGCGGAACTGACTGCAAACCCGCAAGGATGAGTAGAAAGGAAAAGGGAACGGTCTGCCAAATCACCACAAGGGAGAGAGCCCACAGCTCGTACGACGGGTTCGAAAGCCATCCAATGGTCCCAATTCCCAGGAACCTGAGTAAAAAGTCAAGCGGACCCACGAATGGGTCGTAAATTATCTCCCAAACCACGGCCGCGACCACGGCTGGAAGCAGCATGGGAGACACCAAAAGCGACGTTACCAGCGCTTTTCCTTTCCTTATCCTCTCGACCCCCAACGATAAAAGTAACCCGAGTCCCACATCGGCCACCGTTACCACGACCACAAATATCAAAGTGTCCGCGAAGATCTCCTTGAAAAAGGGATCGCTCACCATCTCCACGAAGTTCTTTAACCCCACAAATCCCTCAAAGCCAAAAAAAGGGCTTATCCTAGAGAAGGAAAACAAGATCGACTGAACTATGGGATATAAAGTGAAGATCACCAAGTAAACCACGAAGGGAAGCGCCAAAAGAAGCGGAGCAAACCTCTCTGGTTGCCTTATATTGGACAAAAAAATCCCCTCTTTAAGATTGCACTGCTTGCTCCCACTGGCTTGCGGCCTGCGCAAGCAGAGGGTAAGCCTGCCCTTTGCCAGTTATATATTGATATATGGCGTTGTTGATCACTGGCATGAGCTTTGTGGAGGTTATGGGCAACGTTGGTGGGTTTGCGTAAGCCGTGGCGACGGCCTTGACGTAGAACCCGAACTCTGTCGCATGCGTGGCGTTGGACGAGATTATGGAAATGGCCCCCAGCTCGCTTGGAGGAAAACCTCCCTCGTAGTAGAGCTTGGCCGCCTCTTTATCGCTAGTCAGAAATTCCAGAAAAGCCCAAGCCTGCGCCTTGTGCTTTGAGTACTTGGCTATCCCTAAGAACGATCCACCGGCCTCGGAATACCCTCCCGGTAAAAGCGCCATGCCCACCTTTCCCGCTATGGCCGGATACTCGGACGGGTTATTGAAATTATCGTAAAAGCCTGACCAAGCCAGATCCATTGCATACTCTCCCGTTCCAAACAGGGACTGAAGGTGCGAGTAGTCCACAGTTAAGATGGTCGGCGATGGCTCATAGCTTATGAGCTCCTTGATGGTCTCCAGGGCCTTAACCCCATCGGGCCCAGCAAAGGAGGGCTGAAGGGATTTCGTGAAGAGCACGTTGTATCCCGGCAGGCCTCCTGCGGTACCGCCATTCAACGTGGAGTTTCTCGAATACCACCAGTAAAACACGGCAGGAAAGGTGTCAATAAGTCCATGAGCTACGTTGTCGTCGACTATCATGCCGTACTTCGTTATGTTATGGGATGTCACGAACTTATCTGCCCATATCACTTCGGTCCAATTCGTCCAGTCGTTGGGATTGAAGGGAACCCCGTAGTCCGCTTGGAACTCCCTCGCGTAAGTCGCGTTGTCAAAAATGTCGGTCCTGTAAAAAAGCACCAAGAGGCTCGTGTCTATGGGCAATCCTATTATCTGGGTCTTGCCCGCGCTCTGGTTGTAGTACTCCCCTCCGAAGGAGAGCAACGCGGGAGACAGGTCAGAGACGTTGTAATGACTGCTGTTTATAAGCGAGTTCAGCGGATAAACGTAGGGAGCAAGCGCGCCTGACATCGTTGGACTCCAGGTGAATATGTCGTAACTCGAGGAATTTCCTTGACTTTCGGCAACGATCTCCTTCTCCTCGACATTGGAGAAAGTCGTCACCACGAAGTTGAAGTGAACATTCGGGTAAAGCTTCTCGTACTGTTGCGCCGCCATCTCAACCGTTTGCTGATTCCAACCACCCACGACGACCACGGTCAGCGTAACCCCACGGCCACGCGCCGTGTAGAAGTAAACCGAGACCCCTGCGGCTATGATAACGAGAAGTGCTATGAGGGAAGCCATGAGCTTACTTATGCCCTTTTTCATGCATACCCTGATCGATCTGCCACCTTTTTATAAGAGTATTTTTACAAGCTCATGTCGCATTTGGCAGCCGCTCTGCCACGCTTTCACCAAACCAGTGCCCCTTATTAATTCCCTGGCCTAATTCCCAAGTTGATTGCTGACGGCGATTGGGTGCTTCTTTACCTCAACGATAGAGTGAGGTTTGTGGTAAAGGTTTCACAAGGGCTTAAGTTTCACACGCACAAGGGCTTCGTTCTCGGAAGCGATATAATTGGCAAGGAATTCGGCGACACGGTAAGGACTTCAGGAGGGATCGACCTGGCGCTATTGCGGCCAACCATGAGGGATTTCATAAGGAAATTCTCAAGGGCCTCTCAGATAATTTACCCGAAGGACGCCGCAATCATAATAGGTTACCTTGACGTGGCACCTGGCTTCACGGTACTTGAGGGAGGAGTCGGCTCAGGGGCG
>DSEZ01000089.1 GCA_011055275.1 Thermoprotei archaeon
CAGCCCCGGCTTCTTAGAGCTGGACTCGATCCCCGAAAGGCCCAAATAAATCATGAACAACAGTATTCCGACGGCGCCGTAAAGCAGGAAGAGCAACCTGAAAACCAAGGGGCTATCCGCGAAGTAAGCGGGTATGGAAGCCGCGAGCGAGCCAAGCGCCGACGTCGCGTAACCTATGAAGTTGTAAACGCCGAAAGCCCTCTCCTTGTTTCCCACAAGGCTGGGAAGCACCCCGCTCTCCACCGACTGAAAAGGCCCCGTCTCAGTGCTGTTCGTACTTATGTTGCCAATGAACAGGGCGATGAGGATCGCGGGCAAAAGCTCCGATGAGAAAAGCAGGATCCCAGAAACGGCCATAAGTAGGCTAAACGCAAGCAGCGAGCGCTTCCTTCCGAAGACGTTGCCGTACCAAGTGAGAAATATGTTTGAAACGGCATTTCCTATCATAACGAGGAAAATGGCGATACCAACCATGAAGGCCCCGTATCCAAGCTTTGCCATGTAGATTGGCACCGCTATGGTCATCATACCAAACACGAACACCCTACTTGCCTTGGCTGAGTAGATCAACAAAGCTCTGTTCATTTTTTGTGAAAGGCCATCTCACACTTTAAAGGTTTTCCAGCAATGATTTCCCAAGCGCTGGGCCTTGGCAAGCCCTCAGCGAGCTTGCAGAGCGCAAAAATCGCAGCGCGTGCCCTCTGAGCGCGATTCTCTTTTGCGCTCGCATACGCTTAACTTGCCTCTTTTACAATCTCTCATGGTTGATGGCGTTTCGTTCGACGTTTGGGGCACTATTTTCGGCGACGCTTTCTTCTCCGAAATCGAAGAACATTACACGGAATACACCGGCACATCAAGGACGGAGATCGCCCAAAGCATGCAGAGGGCATACGAGGTCCTAAGGGAAAAGCGCAAGGAGGGAGCCATAGGCAAGGGAATAGACCCCGTGGCGTACAGCCTTGAGCTTCTTGAGCCCTTCGGCGTTGACGTTGACGCTTTCAAAAACGCCATGGCAGCAGCCCTCATCAGCATCGAGGTCGAAAAGCTGCTAATGCCGGGGATGCGGGAGGCCATCGAAGAGCTTTACAAGGACCACGCGCTAGTTATACTGGGAAACGTCGTTTACTGGCCAGGTGCCTACACGAGGGCTCTCATAAGTAAAGCTGGACTTTCAAAGTTCTTCAGGGCGCAACTCTACTCGGACGAGATCGGGTGCGCAAAGCCTTCGCGTGAGGCCTTCTCAAAGGCACTATCCCTCTTGGGGATCACCGACCCCCGCAGGGCAGCTCACGTGGGGGATAATTTTTACGAGGACTTCTGCGGTGCAATTGGCTCAAACTTTCATGCGGTCATGCTCACAAGGGACATCACTCAGACAACGGTCATAGGTGGCAACGCCTTCGTTAGGGATGCATCGCAGTTGCCCTTGACCATAAGAGGACTTCGAGGGCAAGGCCAAAGCGCGCCGCTGTCCGCGAACGCAGGAACTCATTGAGCGCTTCGCCAAAGCTCTCCTCTTATTTTCTTGGGCAAAAGCCAAAGGGAAAGCGGTAGAAGCGAAGCGGCGGCCAGAAACTCGGGTACGCTGGAAACTGAGTAAACAAGTATGTGCGAAAACAGCGGCGAGATCCACATGCCTGTCACCATGTTCAGGAAGTTGACCATGGATAACCCAAGCGAGAAGTTCTTGGACACGCTCGAAGTGCGGGCGTAGTAACTGCTGGTGGCGGCAGTTCCAAAGAAGCCAGTAAGGGACATGGCCGCTATCATGCCGTAAAGGCCAAATCCTATCAGGAAGTAGCACGCTGCCGTCACAGCTATCATGACCACTATGAAGGCTCCCTTCCTCTTGCTCCTGTCGTAGAGAACGGACGCAAGCCCTCCAAAAACGCTGCCTAGGAAGTAAACCGATGTTAACACTCCCGCTATGGACGGGGAGGCCCC
>DSEZ01000090.1 GCA_011055275.1 Thermoprotei archaeon
CCCGTCGTGGCCTATACGCGTATTCCCCACCGCCATGTTAGGTTGAACGTCAATTCCCCTAATCTTGAGCAATCTTCAAGTACCTGCCTTACATGTTCGTCGTTAAGGTCCTTTACCTTGTACACAGTTGTGTAAATCTCGTAAATAAAGTCACGTACCGCGCTGCTCGTAAGCGAAGAGCGAGGAAGAAGAGGAAGGACGCCCAGGTTTAGCCTCACCCACGCACCCCTCATAGGAGGCTGATAGTAACGAATCGGAAGGACGTAGAAACCATTGGCCTTCCAAAACGGAACAATCTTGTCTTCGAACTCAGCGTACAAAAATGCTTCAGGGCCTGCCTTAACTTCACCCGAAAGAACGTTTGACACGGACTTAACAAGCTGACTGCCGAGCCCCCTTCTCCGATATCTGTAGTCAACCGCCAGATACCATATTATGCTTCCCCTACCTAAACGGGCGAAGATCGCCATGGCGACAACCACCCCATCCCTCAGCACCGCTAGGCGCGGACCCGCGCGCCGCCCAATTATCCCGCGCAAGAACTCAACTGGTATTGATGTGGGGGAGTTTCCGAACGACTCCTCGTATATCCGAAGGGCTTCATCCAGATCTTCGTCGCGCCCGTTAAGCTCTCTGAACTCAACGCCCAAAGCTCTCGTCCTCCGGCATAAACGACAGCAACAGCTCCCTCCTCCTTGGACGCACGTCAAGTTCTATTAGGAAAACGTTCTGCCATGTCCCAAGTGCTAAGCGGCCCCTTTCGACTGGGAGAGCTAGGGCGCTGCTTAGAAGCAGGGACCTTAGGTGAGAGTGACCGTTACCATCACCCCACGTTGAGTTATGCCTGTAGTTCGCGTTCTTCGGCACAAGGCGAGATATCATGTCCCTTACATCTTCAAGCAGAGCTGGGTCGTCCTCGTTAATAAATAGGCCTGAAGTTGTGCTCTTTAAAAACACAAAAAGCATGCCACTTGGCAGGCCAACCACTCTACTTTCAAGCTCGCCCGTAAGGTTGATTATGTCAAGTTCTCCCCTCGTCTCAACGAAAAGGCTTTCCATATCTTATTGTTTTGATCGATAAAAAGTGTGGCGGTTCGTCGAGAGGCCAAACCCAAGAGGGAGTTAACTCAAATTCGGTGCTAAACGCCTCATAGTATTGTCAACGCCACGTACAGGGCATATATGGCGAGCAATGGTAGCGCATCAAGGCGATTAAGCTTGTGTCCTCCCCTCATGGAGGCATGAAGTAGCAATGGAGAGGCCAGCGCAAAAACAGCAGAGGATACCACGGGCTGGCTGATCGGCAGCACCATGTCGCCTCCCACAGCGGCCATCGCTCCCAATCCCAGCAGTGACTTCGCGGTATTTGAGCCAAGGATGGTACTTAACGCCATTCCGCTTTCCCCATTCCTTGAAGAGATGATGGAAACCATGATCTCGGGTAGCTCGACACCCAATCCCAGTATCAAAACGCCCACAACAAACTCGGGTATTAAGTATCTGGTGGCAATGTTCACTGAGGCCACGACGGAAAATTTGGCAGACACGTATATGAGTACTATAGATCCAAGAAGCACGGCGGTAGTTGCCGCAAGCTTTTTTGGTGGAGCCCTCAAGGGAGGGTTTGCCACATCTTTAGCCTCTCCCCTGGCCACGTAAAAGACGTAAAGCGAGTAAAGAACCACAAGGAAGAACCCAGTGTATCTGTTGAGGCCTCCAGCAAATAAAAGCGAGATCGCAAGCGCCGTTGAAAACGATGAAGTAATTGCCTCCCTCGCGCTCAGGTTTCCCCTGGTGCTCACGTCACCCTTTAGTATCACTAGCAACGATGGGACGAAGGTGGTCACTACCACGGTGGACCCGAGAAGCGTTCCTATGCCCAGCTTGGGGACGCCATCAACGGCCGAGATGGCGCCAGTTATTATCTCATCCATGGCAGTAGCCAAAGATATAAGTATGGCACCTATGGCCTCGCTTGACCAGCCCGCGTAAGAGGCTATCTTGCGCGAGGAATCCACAAGAAGCTCAGTCGAAACGTACAGCGTTACAAGCGATGCCGCTAGCACGAGAACGCTATCCAGTGGTCCCAGTCTTACCTCCTCTCGCTGTATTTTGCGACCGCAAATTAGCCTTTCCCAGAGTCACGCGTTGAGCTTAAGCTGCCAATCTGGACGAAGATTGCTCCTCGGCTTCACGAGCTGAACCTGAAGCCTGAGGTTTCTTGATATCTGTTTGAGGTCTTCCGATACGTACTCCTCGATCCTTCCCTTATCCATTAGCTCAGCCATCATGGGATCTACCTGTAGCCTGCCCAAGAACGGGATGCGGTGCCTTTTCGCCTCCTCCTCACCCTTGGGAGCGCCAAATGGATACACGATATCGCCGTTGGGGCATTTCATGTAGGCCATGTTTTCAACGAGGCCGAGTATGGGGACGTTGACCTGCTTAGCCATGTTAACGAACTTGCTAACGACCATGTTCGCGACGTGCTGAGGCGAGGAAACCACTACCACCCCGTCAACTACTATGCTTTGGAAGATCGTTATGGCGGCATCGCTTGTGCCAGGAGGCATGTCTATTATGAGGTAGTGAAGCTTTCCCCATTTGACGTCTGAGTAAAACTGCTGGATCGCCTTGGTTATGAGAGGGCCCCTCCATATGATTGCCCCCTCTGGGTTGTCCAAAAGGAGGTTCATGGAGACAGCCTTTATGCCGTTCTTTGTGATGAAGGGAAGGAGCTTGTTTCCCTCTGCCATGGGCTCCTGTCCTTCAAGTCCCAGCGCTTCGGCCACGCTTGGCCCCGTTATATCCGCATCTAACACTCCTACGTCGAACCCCTCTCTTCTCAGCTCGGAGGCCAAGGCAACGGCCACAAGCGACTTCCCTACTCCTCCCTTTCCGGATCCCACAGCGATTATCTTCATGATGTCGCCGTGGCCGTAAACGGGTATGTTAGATGCGGTGCTGTAAGTCGCGCCGTCCCCATATCTCTTCCTAACGATCTGAGTTACCTCGTCGAGTTCCTCTTTTGTCATGACCACCGTGCGAACCTCGACCTCAGATGCGCCCA
>DSEZ01000091.1 GCA_011055275.1 Thermoprotei archaeon
GGAATAACTCCGAACGCGACAATCATGGTAATATCAAATCCAATCTATAATTCATCCGATTCGGGCTCGGTGGACGTCCAATGGGTTTACGTGGGAAAGGAGCCTTCTGGTTACTCGGTTTACCTTGACGGTCGTTACCTCGCAAGCCTCCCTCCATCGGCTTCCTCGTACACCCTTCCAGCTCTTTCGGCGGGTTGGCACACCGTTAAAATAGTTGGTTCAGACGCTTACTCCTACTTTAACCTCACATCGGCTTGGTATGCTCTGCCCAATCAAACCCTGATCCGCGCCGAGGCGGAGGTACGTTTCTACTACTTGGGTTGAACGCGCGCTCTGCCCAAGTGATCGGGTTAAGGGAACACTTTATCGCATCGATTCTACCGCTTCAGCTGCACATCACGATCCAAAAGCTACTGGCGTAACCTGCATCTTGCGTAAGGTCATGTGATCGATAAAAACATCATCATCTTTTCAGGGGGGCGTTTCATGGTGTTGGAAGTGCTCGGGACAACTTGGCCTAAAGGAGCAGGGAGAGCATGCTGATCATGCGTGCAAGCTTGTACCAGGAAAACCACTGGTAGTTCCTGACTTGGGTATACCAAAAGTCTTTCGCTCTGATCTTAGGAAGCGGCTAAGTCAGCTCAATATCGCTTTTGGGCTTGATCGTTCATGCGTCGTGATAACAGCAAAGAGCCCAGGTTTGCTATGGTTCCCTTCACGGATCCTTAACTAACTCATGACTTCTGCCATTAACAGAGTATTAACCAAAGGCTTCTCAGGATCGCTGGGGCCAGCATGTGGGCCATAACGAGGACCGAAAGAGCCACCACTGGCACAGCTATGTTGTCATCTAGGTGCTTCTGCCTTTCCGCAAGGGTTGAGAGGATTGCAGCTAGCACCCCTGCCCAGCCCAGAAACATACCCAAGGGGGCAGATGTCAAAAGCATTGCAGCGCTTCCTTCCCAAGCCTTTGCTCTTTCCCTGTACCGGAGGTTTCTGACTATTTCAGTAACGCCATCTCCTACCGCCATGAAAAGGACAGGGATCACGCCAAGGAGAAATGAGCGATCAAGGAACCACGTTAGAAAGATCACTAAGCCCCACATAAGGGTGAAATGTACCTCGTACGTATTGCCTGGATCTTGAAACCAAGTGAAAAGCTTCCCTGTCTTATGAGGGACGTAAACGGCCACTGTCAGCAAGAGCGCCATGACCAATGGTATGACTGGTTCCTTGAAAGTGAATGGAATTAAGGCAGCTACTATGCCTGCCGCAAGTATGTGTATCGTTTTTCTGCCGAAGTACGTGGCGGACATAGGTGGGTATCCCTTCTTTACCGCCAGGTCGTAAACCCACTTCGATACGAAGTAAACTACAAAAATGACCCAGAACATAAGGACCGTGGCAGGCAGAACGTCATGAAGCATGGCGGAGGGAGTTATTCCTTCCCAGCTGAACATAAATTTCAGGCGCTTAAGCACTTAAGCTATGTGTCCCCTCATAGAGATCAGCATATAATGGCACAAGCGGCCATCCATCTTGGTGATTCTTGGGCGGACCACGGCGTCGCCTGGAACGAAGTTGCACTGATCCTGTAGCTCAGGCACAGAAAAAGGATTTACATAGAAAGCTGACGGCAGCTTTTGGTTAGTTTGCTGCCCAGCGGCAAGAGCGTTGACTCGCATAGAAGGTCTGTTTTAAGACATCTTTGAAACTATTTCCCTGAACTTTGCGCCTTGGTTTTTCCAGAACTCGTAAAGGATGTTCACGTCCGTTCCTATGCTAAAGTCCTTCACTCCAAGCTCAACGTATTGCTTTATCAAGTCGAGGTTCGCGGTTGCCAGCTCCACCCTCGGGCGCTTGCCCATCTTGATAGCTGTCTTTATGCTCTTCAGCTCAGCCTCCTTTACCTTCGGGTCGGATAATCCCCAGGGCTTACCTGGCTCGCCGCTTAGGCCTACGCTCAGCGCGTAATCCCATGGCCCGAACTGAACCATTTCAAATCCCTTCAAGGACAGGATCTCTTCCAAATGATCCAAGGCGCTCTTCTTCTCTATCATAAGGGCGATGACGGCGTCTTCTGCGAACCTTCTGTAATCCGATACGGAGAAATTATCAAATACGTATCCCCCAACCCTGAAGTTGCCAATGCCCATCTTTCCCTGCGGTTCCAACCTAACCGAGCTCACGGCCTCCTCAACATCCCTGGCATCCCTTATGTTTACGAATAGGAAGTTCTGAATGCCGGACTGCAATGCCTTGCCTGCTATGTACGATCTTGGCACTTCATCGATCTTCATCATAGATGACATGCCGTACAGCTCGCACGTCCTTGCTATGTTCTCTAGGTCGTAAAGGTCCCATGGGCCATACTCCCCAACGAACTCGACATAGTCAAAGAGTCCCGTCTGGCCTACCAGCTCATATATGCCCGGCCATGAGCTCAACACGCGTGTTCCAAGGGTTGGCTTATCTTCCTTAATTGCCTCTCTTAGCCTGTTTATCTTCAACTTAATCTAAAGGACCGCTCTATTAAAAGTTTGACTTAGGATGGGTTGAAAAATAACCTCCTATGGATTTAATTACTTAACGTAACCGAAAGGAGCTCGTAACGGTTTCTCAAGGCGCCCCTCATTGACAAAACTCGCTAGGGGCGCAGGGTTAACGACATGCCTCGTTTGTGCTATGCATATAGTCGCATTGCCCAGCGATCGTGATAAAGCAAACTTACTTTTCGTTAGCGGCGAGCTTTTTCACCTGTTTCGGCCCAGCCTTTAGATCGTGGGCATCTCAAGGATTAAGACCCGAAAGACCTCGATAAACTTCGCATGATTGGCCGCATTGGGAGATCTATATTGCCAAATGTGACACTAGATGTGACTATGTATGCTTTCCTTCGGGCATGCAAACTTTCATTGATCGTTGAGCGGGCAGAGCCTTTAATTAAAGGGAGATAGGTTGTACAGAAAGATCTTCCACTTCGTTTTTGATTTACTGAAACATGAGGAAAGCAGCTGGAAAAGCGACGTGAAGCAAGCCGGCTTTACTTCCGGTCGCATTTAATTTGTCCCTTGCGTGACTTAGAGAATTGAAGCTATCCGAGCACAACTTTGCATTTACTGATCACGGGGTTAAACAGCTCCACGTTTTGACGTTGTGCGAGTCATTCAGAGCCTGCGCTCCACATGCGAGGGGATTTGCTTGAAGTTCGCTTTGGCTAAATAACCGTTGATCGAATAAGTCCCGAAACCAGGCAAAGGTGGAACGCAAAATAGACTTATATTCTCCCCTTTGCGAGGCTTGCGTTGAGGTTAGGATGGGTGCTGCCACTATTGGAGATGCGTCTGACGACACAGAAACAGGAAGTGATCCGTGCAGTTGACCCTTGAAGTTGCCCCGGTCCTCAGGTCGATCGGTGTTCTCTTTGCAGTTATGTTTGCCGGTTTTTTCTACAAGAGTTGCCTTAGAAAGTTCAGATGGTACTCCTTTACGGCAAGGACTCTTTTCGATATCGTATACTGGGTGCTTACCCCCCTTACCTTCATAAAGAGCTTTTCGGCTACAGGGGTTACCAGCGTCCTGCTTTTTCCCTTTATCGCATTAACAGCCAACTTGATCGCGGCTGGATCAATCGTGTGGAGGATGGATTTTGGCGACGGTCAGACAAAGCGCATCGTCTTGATTCACAGCGTTAACCAAAACAACCTATTCATAGGATATCCGGTGCTGTACTCTGCATTTGGTAATGCGACCATGTCCCTTTACTTTGGTCTCGTCGCCTTCGTTTACACGATACTGGTCCCTGATATCATTGGAAACGGAAAGCCGTCCATGAGGACTTTTTTGGTGAACCCCGTTATATTGGGTTTCGCCTTTGGAAATGTCATACATTACGCTGTTCCCTCCGTAGCTTGGCACGTTCCCTATCTCCTTTTTTGGACTTCAAACGCCCTTGTTTACCTCTCAATTTTTGTGATGGGCATGCAGCTTTCGTTTAGCGCGCGCGTGCTAAAGGGGAAGCTCAGACACGCCCTTTACGTCATAGGGCTTATGAGGTTTGTTCTCAATCCGCTGATTTATGTACCCTTCATTTTTATCTTTCGCCTGCCTCGGCTTTTCGCGTACGAATCCCTACTACTAGGTATAATGCCTCCAGCTACCCTTAACACGGTCATGGCGCTAAAATACAAATGGGATCCCGAATTTGCATCATCATCGACTTTAATACTGACCGTGATCAGTTTGGCCCTTGCCACAGGATTGATCATCGGTTTCAACGCAATGTAATTTCAAGAATCCTCCGTCTACAATGAGGATCTTTTATCTTGGGGATCGTTGCCAGAATTTGAGAAGCTCAAGTTATGAGAGTGGCTTTGGTGTTGAAGGAGGATTGGCTGAGCAATGTCTTTAAGAGACGGTGAGCTCAAGTGTGCAGCAAGCTGCAAGTCCTTTTGCAGAAAAATTAGCAAGAAAGCTCCGAGCTTCAGGGAGGGGATGAATTGCGAAGTACTTATGCATTTTTGGCCTTTTAAATAGGTCAGTGCTGAAGACCCTCAAAGTACGCCTATACCTTAACGAGGACCAGAGGGTTCTCCCTCTCTCAGATATTGTGTGATAAAGGTAGGGCGGGCCACGCTCTAACCCACGCCTGCGGATACGCCACTGGTGGGATACCTTCAGCGGGAAGGCATCAGCCACGCGTCGTTGAACCAGAACCTCACTCCCTTTAGGGATGAGAGGATGTCAGAGCTGCTAGCCGCTAAAGTAAAGCCCATGGAACTTTGTAACGTACCAGAGCTCTTTCCTTTTCAGCTTAGCGCTAAGAACGATGTGGTAAGTACACGCGGATCTGTACGAGAAAAGTAAGGCTGGAGAGAGCTACACGGACGTGGAAACGCTTTTACGATGTACCTATGTTTCGCTGATGATCCCCGGGATACTCTTCTACTTCACGGCAATCGCCCTTGGGGTGATGGTGGGAGCTGCCACTGGGCTTACGGGGACTAGTGGAGTTATTATCGTTGTGCCCTTTCTTCTTTACGCAGGGCTAAGCTTTCCATCCTGCGTAGGATCGAGCCTTTTGGTGGACCTTATAACGAGTTCCTCGGTGGTATATCAGTACTTCATCCACAATAACGTGAGTTGGAAGGTGGCTGTTAGCATGGGCGCTGGTGCCATTCTTGGGGCCTGGACGGGCGCTAGGGCGTCTGTTTCGCTGCCCCAAGGGCTGTTGGTTTTCGCTTTTTCCCTGTTTTCGTTCACCATGGGCTTTGAGTTCTGCAGAAGAGCGGTAAAGGAGATGCAGATAAGCGCCACGAGACTCAGAGTAAGTAGGAGAAGAGCTTACTTTATTGCGTTCACCGCGAGCATAGGAATAGGTTTGTTGACCGGGACCCTTGGAGCGAGCGGCGGGATGATGTTTTTCGCGTTGTCTATGGCCCTATTCAGCTCGGACGTGAGGTTCATGATAGGAACGGCGACCCTCGCCATGATGCTTTCTGCTTCCAGCGGCGTGCTCTCATATGCCATGCTTGGCAGGGTTGACTTGTTTGATTCTGTTATCATTGGCGCTGCATCTCTGATGAGTGGTTACGTGTTTGCCTCTTACGCTCAAAAGATCTCGCAGAAGACCATAAACGCGTTCCTATCTGCCCTATTCTTCTGCGTGGGCATACTGGTGCTATTCAAGGCCCTCTAGGGGTCACGTCCTCAGAGATCATGAGTTCCAAGTCCTTTGGTGGAGTTGCGGCCTTTAAGGCATAAAAGCTATCGTTTATTGCGCTGGCTTTAGGCTAATGCTCAACCATGTTAGGTTAAGTATGCAAGTCGTGAAAAGCGCAGTCAGGGCATCATGAGGCTAAGGCATGGCTAAGCGATGCGGGGGCAAGCGCTCCATTGGCCTGTCCCTGGAAGCTTAGTTAGGGACTTGCTTGGATGATTTGTGTGCCGGAAATAAATATGTATTCATACGAAAGTTTTTTAAATTCACGCTGGTCTAATTCATGAAAAACTCCCTCAATCTGTTTGATTTAAGCGGAAGATCTGCAATCGTTACTGGTGCCTCCAGCGGCCTAGGGGTGTATTTTGCGGAGGCCCTCGCAGAGGCAGGCGCTGACTTGGTAATATGCGCCAGACGCGAGTAAAAGCTGATCGCTAATGCTAAATCGATTGCTGAGCGCACGGGAAGGGTAGTTTTGCCCATGAGGGCTGACGTAACACTTGAACAAGACATCACATCGGTTGTGGATCGCGCAGAAAAGGAGTTCGGAAAAATAGACATCCTGGTCAATAACGCGGGTATAGCGACTGTGGGGCCGCTAACTGATCTATTGCTGAGCGATTGGGAAAACACCATAAGGACGAACTTAACTGGGATTTTTCTATTCAGCAAACATGTCATAAGAAGCATGCTGAAGCTAGGGATCAAGGGAAGCGTGATAAACATCGCATCCATATATGGCCTTTTCGGCGACATAGTGCCGGCGGCCGCCTACTATGCCAGTAAGGGTGCCGTCGTAAACCTCACAAGGGCTATGGCCGTAGAATTTGCGAAGACAGGCATAAGGGTAAATGCCATTGCTCCTGGTTACTTCCCAAGCGAGATGACCAAAGAAATTCTATCTAACAGCGTCCTCTTAAACCACATAAAGGAAAGAACGCCCATGGGCAGGGTGGGCGATCCCGAGGAACTAAAGGGAGCTTTAGTCTTTCTTGCGTCCAGCGCTTCATCATACATCACTGGGCAATGCATTGCCGTGGACGGGGGCTGGAGTGCCTTCTGATTATCCCACGCAGAGGGGTGCGTTAGTTTAAAGACCTACAAAGTGCGCTTTTCCCGCGCGAAACCGATGTAGCTCTGAAAGTTCATCAAGGCTGAGAGGTTGCCTCCGAGCTCATGAAGCGATCTTAGAGGACTTGGTTTAATGCGGTCCCTTCCTGCTTACTTTGGCACGCGCTCTTAAACGCCAAGGGCTAGAGCGGCGGAGCAATCCTAGTTTAACGCAGCATAGCCCACCATGTGCTTCATGCCGTGCTCCATGCTTTGTGCTCTGATGCCTTTGAAAACGCGCGTCGAAGATCGTAGGAAGTCCCTTAAGGTTATAGATTCAACATAAATAATGGGCGAGTAGATCGGCCGCCTCAAAACGCTTAAGGTATCGACTTCCATCGAACCCAGGAGATCTTATCTGTAAAACTTCCTTGTTAACCAGGGTGGGCGGGACTTTTCCCTGCTTGAAAGCTAACAAGTTTTCCACTACAAGCTCTGCCATCCCATGTCTTGACTCGTATGTGGCGCTCGCAGCGTGGGGAGCCAAAACTACGTTTTTAAAGGCGGTCAAAGGATGATTCTCGGGCAGGGGCTCCTGCTCGTAAACGTCAAGTCCAACACCGGCGATCAGGCCTTCCCTCAGCGCTTCCACTAGGGCGTCCGTGTCTATTAAAGCTCCCCTACCGGTGTTCACCAGTATGGCAGATCTCTTCATAAGCTTGAGAGTATCAGCATTAATTATGTGCCGTGTCTCATTGGAAAGCGGAAGATTAAGCGATACAACGTCGGAGGTCTTTAAGAGATAGTCAAACGGCGTGTACTTAATTCCCACTTCTTCGGCTTCCTCGTGCTTTTTCCTGCTCAAGTAGATGACCTTCATGCCAAGTGCCTTGCCTATCTCGGCAACACGCTTGCCTATTCTACCTAGCCCAACGACACCCAGTACCTTACCCTTGAGCTCCATGCCCATAAGCATGGTAGGATGCCAACCAGTGGAGGTCCTGTACCACTCACCAAATCTCACAAAGTGGTCTCCCTCGGTAATGCGCCTTGCCACCGATAATATGAGAGCCCATGTGAACTCCGCCGTTGCCTCTGTTAGGACGTCAGGCGTGTTTGTCACGTAGATTCCATGCTTGGTTGCACAGTTTAGGTCAACGTTGTCAAAGCCCACGGCGTACTGGGCTATTATCCTCACCCGCGCCCCTGTGAGCACTTCACAGTCGATCCTATCACTCAACAAAGTGATCAAAGCGTCGACATCTTTTGCCTTAGAGGCTATGACCTCGCGAGGGGGAGCCTGATAACGATCCCACACCTCTACCTCAAAGCTTTCGGCGAGCTTTGAGTGGATGTCATCAAAGAGCGCCCTACTTATGAAGAGCTTTGGCTTTTTCATAACTCATCTTCTTTAGCCCTATTTACTTCTTTTGATCTTGGAGGGTCCAGTTGGATAGGCGCTAGAGGGAAGAGAGCACTCGGTTTCCTCGCTCGTAATGCGGCACCCTTTGCGCGAGGCTGAGGGATGGCAAGAATTGCGCACTCGCCTTCATGCATACTTTCCCAGAAACTTAGTCGGGCGTCCTTGGCTTTTGAGCCTTGAGAGAGTTGACAGGGCAGAAATTTTATTCCATTTATATCCTAAAGTGTTTCTGCTTCACCGATCAACTGTTGTTCCTTTGCCGGCCGCAAAAATGTAGCTGGACCCTTGTGTTTTTATTCCAATTTCTTCCTCGTTTTGCCTTCCTGAGTTTGGGTTTTTGCATGCGCCTCCCAGTTGTTTCATCCCCAGGTTACATCGCGCCCAGGTTTCCTTGTGTATGTCCTGATGATCCAGGTTATCGCTAAACTTATATCGAGTTTGATTCGAGTTTTCATGAAGATTGCTGCCTTATTTGCTATGAGTTTTTTATAATTTCACCTTTTTCGTGTCAATGAGGCCTGTCGGCCCTGCTGCAACCGACAGTGCAAAATGCATATGGTCAGTTCACGTGTCCTGGTTTGGCCCGTCTCGGTATCATAACTTAAGTTATTTCCAAGAGCTGAGGGGTAACGGCTAAAATGCAGTTTGCTTTACGTGCCATGGGGCAGTAGAGTATGGGCGTAACGAGTTCAATTTTTTAGTCCTTTACGCTTACGTGAATCGCGCCGAAGAGGCGGAGCTGAACGTAATCCTGTGACCTTCTACTCGGTTACGCTTACTCAGTACGACATAGATCCTGTTCCAGCGTTCCTTCTTAAGAACGAGAGCTGAAGGTCAATCCAGACGGGCGAACGGACTCTCCTCCTGCCTTATCTTGGTGGAACCTTAAAGATCGTTATTACTACTTTGGCTTCCTGAAAGCTCTTGTGGCTACCTTTGCCCCCTATCCCAACTTATTGGGTTATTTAATAAACTTTTGATGGCTAGACGACGGATGGGGTCCTTCCTTTCCGCCTCACGGAAGCGGGAACATGCCCATGGGCTGCTCTGCCTCTGACTTGAGGGAGTACAGGGATTACCTGCGGTCCAGGTACGGAACGTTCCAAAACCTTGACAGGGCCTGGAACTCCTCCTTCTCAGACATCAAGCTTCCCCCTCCATTAACCAAGTACTGGCCATACTTTCAGCAGTTCAGGATGTGGAGCATCAACGTTACCTACTCAGATATATAATCCATGATTAGGGGCTTAAGCGATAAGTCACTTTTTCTTTACTTCGAGGGCTCCGCTTCTGACGCCTACGCGCTGCAGCTTCCCGAGCTATACTTCCAGACCATTAAGAGGTATAACGTCACAATATTGTTGGACGATGCCGATCACTTGCGCTTATCCATTTTGATGCCAGATATGGCGAGGATTTACAGCTTAAACATGATGACCGAGTGGACCTCCGAAGGCTATGGCGGGAATAACAAGGCTTATTGCGGACATTACCTGTCTCACATTTCACTTTTACCCTAGGCTTCTGGGCGGCGATTACATATTCTTGGTAATAAGCGGGCAATACAAGCACCGGGAAACCTTCGCGCTGAACGCTATGATGACCTCCATTTATAACATAGTTAATGGGTCGCCTCCTTCCTCGCCAGTAGCTCTCTTATTCGTACCCTTGCCTGGTTGTACTCAAGAACAGGTGAGCGTTCTGGCCTTTGAAATCGAGGAATTACCCACTCAGTTCTTCACCTAAACCTCGCCCTACTACAATTACACAGTAATGACGCCCGCCGAGATCGAAAGGGGGCTTGTCAACCTATCGCGGTTTCGCTACTTGGTGTTGATGGTTCCTCAATGCTACTTACCTGGAGGTGTGATCAAAACCATTGATCGTTGAGAGATTTCGGGCGGGCTGCTTCTTAACTCCACCTCAGAGTTTGCATCCTCCGTTTGCTTTGCAGAGGTGGATGGCTTGACCTTCGAACCCGGCCTTTACCTGTTTCCCTTGGTGAGCAAGGGAACTGCATACGTAGTTGCGAATAACCAGGAGGGTCCAAGAGGCAGTTTTTCCGTGTCAGTGAACCTAGCCGCCTTGGGGCCCACCGCGAATCACGTGATAGTTCTGAAAAGCGGTAGGCTCGAGAACGCGCCAAACTTTTCACTGGACTTTCACGGGCAGACCGGAACGCTGATAGTTTACAATTTCAACGCATCATTGAATGAAACGGCTTTCCCTCCGTGCATAGTGGGCGTAATTTATGACCCCAAGGAGAACATAACCACCATAACCGTTTATGGGAACCCTGGTATATCTGGAAATTTGCTCTTAGTCCTCCCCTCGCAGGGATCATTCTCTCCAGGCTTGCTTTACGCTTATTCTGTGGCAAAAAGCTTGAACGTAAGCCGGAGCTTCCTAGAAAGCGTAAGTGTGCCAGGAGATCTGAGATCTAACTTTGAGATCTTTGCGTACTTGTTCAGCAAAGGGTACGTGACAGTGTCCTCAGTGGAACTAAGACACGAAAAAGGTACCTCTGCGCCCGGCATTCATGGGTGGATCTTGCCGCTTGCTAGGGCCGTCGTTGCCTCACCGATAGCCGCCCCGGTTATCCTGAAGAAGTGCAAGGGATTGTTTAATAGGCTATTGCGGATAATGATAAGTGGCTAGGTTGGCAGATGGGATTTTCGGTGCACATTTTGCGTCCATGGGA
>DSEZ01000092.1 GCA_011055275.1 Thermoprotei archaeon
AGCCTGAGAAGGTTGAAGCGCGTCGGGGGTACGTTCATGCGTTCCATTTTTTAAATCCCCTTCTTCATGTACTTCGATATCTCGTCTGGGCTTACCCTGGTGAGCTCATCCTCAGGAAGAAGCGCTAGGGAATCCCAACCCAGACTCAAGGTCTCCTCAATGTTCCGGTCCTCGTCATCTGCCTGCTTCAAGAACCTCTGCTCAAAGAAGTCTCCGAACTTGAGATACATGCGGTCCTTCTCACTCAACCCTTCCTCTCCTACCACTGTCTCAAGCGACCTCACCTCCTTCATCCTGGCATAGGATGCGTAAAGCTGGTTTGATAGGTCCATGTGATCCTCTCTGGTGTAGCCTTTTCCGACGCCGTCCTTCATCAACCTTGAAAGACTCAGCGATATGTCTATGGGAGGATATATTCCCCTCCTGTAAAGTCCCCTGTCTAGAACAATTTGCCCTTCGGTTATGTATCCCGTTAGGTCTGGTATGGGATGAGATATGTCGTCATTGGGCATGGTGAGGATAGGTAGCAAAGTTATACTACCCTTCCTTCCTATGATCTTTCCCGCCCTTTCGTATATGGATGCCAGATCAGTATACATGTAGCCGGGATATCCCTTCCTGGCAGGTATCTCGCCCCTGGACGAGCTTATCTCCCTGAGGGCGTTGCAGTAATTGGTCATGTCTGTCATTATCACGAGCACGTGCATCTGCTCTTCGAAGGCCAAGTACTCCGCCATGGTCAGCCCCACCCTTGGCGCTGTTATCCTTTCCACCGCTGGCGAATCCGCCAAGTTGAGCACCATAGCCACGTTGGCCAGCGCGCCAGAGTCCTCAAAGCTCTTGCGGAAATACATGGCCTCATCATGCGTTATACCAATAGCCACGAAAACTATGGCGAACCCCTCCGAAGAGTTAAGCAACTTTGCTTGCCTAGTTATCTGAGCGGCAAGCGCGTTATGAGGCAGGCCTGCCCCGCTGAATATGGGAAGCTTCTGCCCTCTGACCAAGCTATCCATGCCATCGATGCCAGAAACTCCGGTTTCTATGAACTCGCTTGGGTACTCCCTTGCCGTAGGGTTTATGGGCGAACCATTTATGTCTGCCTTCTCGCGAGCATAAGGGTAAGGCTTGCCATCAGCAGGTTCGCCAATTCCGTCAAAGACCCTGCCAAGCACCTCCTGGGAAACGCCAACCTCGAGTCCTCTCCCCAGGAACGTGGCGGACGTCCCGCCTAGTGAAAGATCAGTTGTCCCTTCAAACACCTCCACAACCGCGACATCCCTCGATACCTCAAGCACCCTGCCCAAGCTGCGACCCCTCGCGGAGCTTATCTCCACAAGTTCGTCATATCCTACGTCCTTAACGCCCTTGATAAACACGAGTGGACCGTTTATCTGAGTGACCGTCGCGTAGCTGATCCTTCTCTTAAGACCCATCTGGATTTCGTTCACTTTCTATCACCTCGATCAATTTCACCAGCCAAGGACTTGGGGGCATCCTCAGCTCTCTTCGCAAGGTCCTCGAGCTTAGACTCTTCGGACACCGTAAAGCGAGCCCTAATCAGCTCTTGGACTATGGGAAGGGCCTCTATTTCCGCCTCAGGTATCTTTTTCTCTATTATCTTTTCCGATGACCGATAGAAGCCTATCATTGCCTTGAGCAAAAGGTACTGCTTTCTTGGCGAAGAATACGTGTCGACATCGTTGAAGGCGTTCTGCTGTAGAAAGCCCTCCCTAAGTACCCTAGCGACAAGAAGCGTTAACTTTTGGGATTCTGGCAGAGCCTCGATGCCCACAAGCCTTACCAAGCTTTCTAGGTCGTTTTCCGTCTGGAGAATGCGGAATGCCTCGGCCACGAGGTCAGGCCAATCTTCGCCCGTGTGCTTTATCCACCAAGGGCTAACCGTTGAAGAGTACTGAGAATAGCTGGTGATCCAGTTTATAGAGGGAAAGTGCCTTCTGTCCGCCAGATCCTTATCCAAGCCCCAGAAAACCTGAACGAACCTAAGACTATTCTGCGTTACGGGCTCCGAGAAATCACCCCCCATGGGGGATACGGCCCCGACGACCGTCACAGATCCCTCTTTCCCCTGTAGGGTTTTCACCCTTCCTGCCCTTTCGTAAAATTCCGCAAGGCGACTTGCCAGATAGGGTGGATATCCCTCCTCTCCCGGCATTTCCTCCAGCCTGCCAGATATCTCCCTTAGGGCCTCAGCCCAGCGGGATGTGGAGTCAGCCATAAGCGCCACGTTATATCCCATGTCGCGGAAGTACTCGGCTATGGTTATACCCGTGTATATACTGGCCTCCCTCGCGGCTACGGGCATATTGCTCGTGTTTGCTATAAGAACAGTCCTCATCATCAATGGCTTACCCGTGCGGGGATCCATCAGTTTGGGAAAGTCCCTTAGTACCTCGGTCATCTCGTTTCCCCTTTCTCCGCATCCCACATACACAACTACGTCCGCATCAGCCCACTTCGCAAGCTGATGCTGAACTACGGTCTTACCCGTTCCGAAGCCACCGGGAATTATGGCGGAGCCGCCCTTGGCGACCGGGGAAAGGGCGTCTATTATCCTCTGTCCTGTCACAAGGGGTTCATCTGCAGGAAGCCTCTCCATGTAAGGTCTTGGCGTTCTCACCGGCCACTTGTGGTATAAGTGAAGCTCCTGTGAGGGAAGCTTAGCGATTGGATCCTCAAGGGAATAGCCACCCTCATCGGCTACCCACTGCAGCTCTCCGCTTACGTCAGGCGGAACCAGCACTGCATGCTTAACGATCTCCGTCTCCTGAACGTAACCAAGGACCTGTCCGCCAGCGACCTTTTGTCCCGCCAAGGCAATTGGCAAGAAGTGCCATCTCTTTGTTCTGTCAAGCGGCGGTGCGCTGACGCCCCTCTTAATAAAAGTCCCTTCTTTTTCCTTGAGGGAAGACAAAGGGCGCTGAATCCCATCGTAAATCGTTCCTATGAGCCCTGGTCCAAGTTCAACGGAAAGGGGATTTCCAGTGCGGGTTATGGGTTCTCCTGGCTTAAGCCCATATGTGTCCTCGTAAACCTGTACAAAAGCGCGATCCCCATCGATCCTTATGACCTCTCCCACTAGGCCCTGCTCACCTACTAGTACCAGCTCATGCATCTTTACCCCGGTAGATTCTTCAGCTTCCACGACAGCCCCGCTAACCCTGTATATGCGCATCTGAATCACCAAACAGCAACCCATCCACGAGATCAAGCCTACTCCGAAATATTTCATCTATCATGGATTCCAGCGAATAATCAACGCTTAAAAGACCGTCCTTCGAAGCAAGTTGAACCCCACCTATGATGTCCTTCTCGTGGAAATCGGCCTCAGCTCCCAACTTTTTCGCGGCCCTCTCGAGGTAATCCACGTCCGATGATCTACAGTAAATGATCACTTCCTTAGAACCTATGGCGCTTATACCGTCGACTAAGCACCTAGAGAGAAACCCGCGATAATCTTGAGACGACACGAAGGCCTTTATTTTCTCAACTAAAGCGGACCTGAGCCTGCTTCTTGCATCTTCCCTCGCCTGTATAAGCTCGTTTTTGACTTCCATGGACGCAAGGGATAAGGCCTTCCTCTCCTCGGCGTCGGCCTTAAGTCCAATCTCCCTCTTTTTTTCAGATAAGTTACTGGCGAGCTGTTTATAAACCCGCTCTAACACGCTCTTGGCATCTGCCAAAGCTGAGTCCAGGGCACTGTCATATTGAGATATGGCATCAGATACTATCTTATTGTAAAGCGAACTGAGATCTCCTTCTATCTCAGGCAACCTTGGTCCCCACCACACGCGTTAGGGCTCCCATAAAGCTCGATAAATCTACACCAGTACCGCTTAGCACAACAACCGGAGTGGGGCTACTGGCCATAACGTCCCTCAACTCCTTGCTAAGCGATGATGCCCACGGCTCCGATATTATAACAAAAGCGTATTTGCCAGACCAAAGTGCAACCTGCAGATTTGAAATCGCGTGATCCCTGTCAGGTGCGCTTAAAATCTGGGCACCCGCCGCTGCGAAGCCATCGGCCAAGTCAGATGACCCCATGAATGCCACACTCGCCATATGTATGCCATGCCGGTGGTTAAAAAGCGTGAGGGTAATGCAGAGCAAGCCGGACTGTTATGTCGCTCGTACACCGCTCATTAGTGAAACACCGATAAACTATTGATAAAGCTATTGAGGCATTCCGAAAGCAAACTGCCCGTACTTGCAGGCGATTTTCCGGCTAACCAACACGCCTGCTTTCACAAAAGGAATTCCTGTGGACGCTGCGTCATGCCAATAGAGATGAGATGATTCCCATCCTCGTTTCGAACGCAAAGTCCTATCGGGTAAAATATATGCGTTCTATTCATGTCATAAATCTAAAACATGTTTAAACTGACTCTCTTAGAAGCGAGCTATTCATCCGCCCTTCACGGACTCCAACCCTCTAATCTCAATAAATGTAATCCTCAATAAATGTAATCTGCCCACTCTAACGAACAGACGAGACCCTGCTCCCTCTTCACTCCCCATCGATAAATCGTCCGTAAAGCTTACGGCAAAAATAATAGGTAGGTCAAGAAAAGCGCGTTCAAAAGAGCTTCTAACTGATTGCGGCCACATCAACACCATATTAACCTCATCCCAAGGATTTTTTATAAACCTTTAAACTCACGCGATATCGGCTTTCCGCTCACAAAAAACTTTCCTTAGAAGCTTTCTATTATCTGCTTTCACACCGATCGGCGATCGTCAAACTAAAAATCAAGCACATGATATCTAACGTGTACGAAAGGGAAAGAAACCGCATGGTTGATATTCTCGTTCAAGAGGGCTTCATTAAGTCACAGGCCGTGGAGCAAGCCATGAGAAGGGTTCCAAGACATAGGTTCGTTGCGAAGGGCTACGAGGCAGTTGCGTACGAAGACGCGCCATTTCCCACCGAGAACGGCCAAACAACGTCCGCGCCTTCAATAATAGCCATCATGTGCGAGGCTGCGCTTCCTTTTTCTCTCATGTTTGAAGTAGGATGCGGATACGGTTATTTGGTCTCGGTATGCGCTCTTGCACAGCCCAATGGAAAAATAATTACAGCTGAACTTTACGAGAATATAGCTACCCATGCAGCCAAGAACTTTACCGACTTAGGCATCGATGACAGAGTTACCGTCATCGTCTTCGACGGTTCACTGGGCCCTCCGTTGAATACCCAACCAGACACCATAATCATTTCCGCCGCGGCTCCAGAAGTACCTCACGCTGTATTTGAAAAATTGGCAGAGGGTGGGAAGATGATTGTACCGGTAGGAACCGATGTGCAAGAATTGCTGCTAGTGAAGAAGAAAGGAGCCATGATCACCAAACCTCTCATTCCATGCATATTTGTTCCAATGCAGGGCACGTACGGAGCAGGGCATTACCCGTAAGCGCTAAAAACGCGCGCACATAACTTTATCTTCTCAAGATGCATAAATATATGTCTTACAGAAAGGTTCAAAAGACCTCAAAAGGAACATATCTCATATCGCTGCCAAAGGAGTGGGCTACTGAGTACTCTTTAGATAAGCAAGAAGCGCTCTTGATAACTCAAGGCTCCGATGGATCGCTAGTAATCAGACCTCCTCAAGCGAGAAACAAGGAGATCAAGGTAACCCTCCACATGGCTCCTTACATATCTAGGCACATAACGTGGAGCTACCTTATGGGGGCGGACCTCGTCGAGATCATAGGAGATACCCCCATAACTAAGGAGGAAAAGTCCGAAATAAAAGAGGCCATAAGTAGGCTGGCGGGATTTGAGATAATTGACGAGAAAGAAGATAAGATAACCATAGGAACGCTCATGGAAGCCGGACCCGGTTTCATAGATAAATACCTCAGAAAAGAGCTCTTTGTAACAACTGGAATGGAGCGCGAAGCGGTCGAGGCTTTTCTTAAAGGAGATGCGGAGTCGGCTCAAGACGTCAAGGAAAGAGATGATGAGGTCGACAGACTATATTTCCTGCTGGTAAGGCTTACGCGGGGAGCCATAGGAAACACTTACATCAGCGAGAAGTTGGAAATCAGTCCGCTGTCAGCGCTTGACATAAGAGAGGCATCGGAAGTACTGGAAAACCTGGCCGACTACGCCGTAAAGGTGGCGAGCTTAGTAGCATCTCAGCGTGCGCTTGCGCCTAAAGATGAAGTCTCCGTTAGGTCGTTTCTGAGTGAAATCATGGACATTCAGGGAAGGGCCATAGAAGCGCTGCTTTCAAACGCGTTTCAGGATGTGCCATCTCTACTCGAGCGGAGATCAAAGCTCGTAGATCTATTGAGGTTCGAGACAACGGGCAAGGGATGCGACCTTATGAAAGTGCTCAACTTTCAGGCGGCCATGGAGCAAGTGCTTGAGCGCACCTATGACCTGGTTGACCTAATCGTGCCAAAGACTATAGACGCAACCACGACTAACACCTGACATCCTGCCACCCTGATAGGTGTGGGGTTCCTGCTTCAACGACCACGCTCGATCCCCATGCCACCGGAGCGCAGTTTCCCGACGCTGGAAACCTTCCTTTGACCACATCCGGAAGGCGGGTTACGGAGCGTTTATTCACGGGCATGAGTTCGGGCATGCCCCACCCTACCATCGGTTTGGTTATCCCTATGAGCGAGCACATGATCGCCGTAAAAGTTTTTCGCAATTCATCTCATCCCTGAAGATCGGAGCTTTCTTGCTCATTTTCTCGTAAACTGGCCATACTTGTAGGTGGTTTTTCCGGTTAACCAACACACCCCTAACAGAAGCTTATGGCATCAGGGCGCCTTACCATGATATCAGCGCCACAGCCATCCAGACGGAGATACCGCATCGAGCTACTTTGCATAGTTCCACAGGGCGCTATTCATGCGTTTCCTCACGGAATTCTGCTCCTCGATCGCCATTAACTTAAAAACGATAAATGCTTGATATTCATGGAAAACGTAGCCATAGCCACCCTTCCTCTCCACGATGGGAAAGCTCCATCATACCTAGTCGAACGCATGAAAAGGATGTCATCGGCAATCGCTACCATCATGGTACAGGAGTACGGCACGAGGGTGCTGCTTGAGAGACTTGCGGACCCACTTTGGTTTCAGGCGCTTGGCTCGGCTCTTGGCTACGATTGGCACAGCTCAGGTATTACTACCGTTCTCACGGGAGTTTTACGTGAGGTGCTAAGCATCAGCTCGCACGGAGTTATGGTTCTGGGTGGAAAGGGAGAGATGATGAAACTTATCCTTGATGAGATTGACGTTATGGCTGACGCCGGCATCATTAAGGACTCGAAGGCTAACGAACTCAAAAGGGCAAGTAGGCTTGCCGCAAGGGTTGACACATCAGCTGTACAGGCCGGTTATCAGCTTTATCATCAAGCGATTTTCATTGATGAAAAAAGTAATTGGACCCTCATACAACAGGGCATGAACCCTGAAGACAGGACCGCGAGAAGGTATCACTGGATTGAAACTAGCAGATTCGTCAACAACCCTCCCGAGGTCGTGATCGGCCTCAAAAAGGACGTCGTGCTAAACATGGTAGACCCCAAATCAGATGGCGCTCGCAAGGCCTCAATTGAGCTTGTTCAAGAGAAGACCGAAAGGTTGATGGCCGTCTTAGAGTCCTCTAAGCGCACAACGCTTGATATTTTCGCAACCTGTGGAAACAAGGGCCTTGCACGCTTGCCCAAAGAAGTTGAGTTTCCGAAAAAGGTCAATTGGAAGGCTGTAAAGTCCATGTACGAGAATCCTCCAGCGACTTACGAAGAGCTCCTGCTGGTTCCGGGCGCCGGCCCAGCTACCGTAAGGGCGCTTTCGCTCCTATCTCAGCTGATATACGGCGAGGAGCCCTCGTGGCGCGATCCCATTAAGTTCTCATTTGCCGTAGGAGGAAAGGATGGAGTTCCTTATCCTGTGGACAGGAAAACCTACGATGCCGCGATCCGCGAGCTCGAAGAGGTTGCCAAGCAAGCGAGGTTAGATGATCCCGATAAAAGATGGATGCTCAGAAGGCTGGCAAGCCTCTCGTCATGCAACGAAAAACGTGAGCTATGAGCTAGCCCTCGTTCGAAGCACCGCTTTCAACGGCCGCGTATGGCTCATCCATGGACCCTGTTCTGTAACCCATTATATCGACATCGACGTAATCGAAGCCGAGTTGCCTTAGGCGCGAGTATACCCTATCCGAATTGCCATTGGTAAAGAGCATGGGGATTTCCTCCCTTCCTACCTCTATTCTAGCAACGTTTCCAAAGTCGCGAACGCGCACAACCTTGAAGCCGAGTTGCCTTATGTATAATTCAGCGACACCAACCTTCTTCAATTCGTTGAGGGTTATTCTGTGTCCATACGGAAAGCGAGAAGCTAGGCATGCCATTGATGGCTTGCTGAAATTAGGAAGGCCCACTTCCTTCGCTATGGACCTCACCTCATCCTTCCTTATTCCCAGTTCCGCCAAGGGGCTTCTGACGCCCACCTCGGATAGCGCCTTCGCCCCTGGCCTCCAACCTCCATTGAGGTCGCTTGCATTTGTCCCGTCAACAACCACACCAAAACCCCTATCCTTGGCAAGATTAACCAGATAACCCATTTCTCCTTTCTTGCAATAATAACAACGATAACGGTCATTGGCTAGTACTACGTCGGGAACGTCAGATTTAATGATCTCATGCCTGATTCCTATCGTTCTCGCTACTAAGGTAGCGTCTTGGATCTCTCCTGGAGGAAGAAGGGGGGAATCAAACGTAACCGCTAATGAACGGTCTCCTTTCGCTTCATGCGCGGCATATGCGACAACGGAACTATCAACCCCTCCAGAAAATGCGACCAGAACCGAGCTAAAAGGTGCAAACCAACCGATAAGTTCTGCCAACCTATCAGAAGACATTTCTCAAACTAATCAGGGACGAGGATAAAAGTCTTATTATGCCGTTATAATTCGGTGCAAATATTGAGGGGATTGCCGATGTAGCTAGTCAAGCCACCGTGATAGCCGCTATCTCTCCCACGATGCTGACGTAAATCGTAGCATCTGGATTCTCTAAATCCACTACAAGGCCTGTGCTTTCCTTTAGGGCTTTGCCCACGACCACTTCGATTTCCTTTTCTTCTATCGTTGAGCCGCGTATCCGAGCCTTCACCCTGAAGCTGCCGATTTTCTTCTTCATAAGGTAATCAGCCAGAACCCTTGAAGCGGCCTTGATTATGGATTCGGCGTCGGCTCTGCTCGTGGCATCAACCAACAATATGGTCCGAGAATAAGCGAGCTTTGCCCGGGCCAGCACCGCGGCAATATATCCCTTCGGAGCAGAAGAGAACACGAAAAGGTTACCTCCGATGCCGCTTTCGCGAACTTCAGCCCCTACTTTGAACTTGGCGAAAAGGTCGCTGAGCTCTTTGGCGGCCCTATCTTCCGCTCCAGGCTTAACCCTAACAAGGGCGACCAGGTTTTGACCTCCGGATATCTCATCAGCCATAAGTTTTAAGTTCAGCCCACCCAGGGATTATCTATCAGCTAGGTCCGATCCAGGTTTCGGTCGGATATGCCATGCATACCAAGCGTCCACACGAGAGGGGTAAACTTAACACGACATCGGCATAAAAGCCTTTGGAAGACCTTGTCACAGGCGTAGCCTCATAGATTTTGCCGGTTATCCTTAGCTGAAATTAAAAAATCCATGCTTTCATCAGCATCGTAAAGGTTACACACTTGCCGGATAAGTTCCGAAATTCGTCGCACTCAGCTCTGCGGTCGTTCGACGGACCAACGGATATTTATGGCTGCTCCTTGCCAGTGGCCACAAAATAGGTCAACGACATCACGGTTATCGGTAAGCCGAAATTGCTTGAACCAGAGCCTTGATCGACGGTGATCGTCGCGCTTATAATGAATGCCCTGGAACCGCGACCGAATGGCCTAGCAAAGTGCTAACGTACTAATTAACGTTAGCCACAGCGAGGGGAAACGTCGCGTTCAAAAACGCCCGACCGGTAAACGTCTCACACAAAAGCGATCAGAGCGCTCGTAAATGGAAGTGATAACAGCGTTAACCAGCTCCATGGCCAAGGGCAGCAAGGTAGCCTCTGGATATACCAACGTGCTTTCACTAGTTGCCTCACTAAGCGTATGCCAGAATAGGGTTGCGTCGCCGCAACTAGGGGTTCCGCGCCTAGGCGCCAGAAAGCTATTAAAAAGCCAAAACCATCAAAGCAATTAGCGGCGCCTTCAGTATGACCCTTATAGCCTGTAGGCGCAAAGTCGCAAAAACTTTTTCATAAATGTGCGCTCGTGATGTCAATCGAAAAATTTTATGACTTTCCTTTTAGGAACCTCTTACGAGAAGCGATTAGTTCCCTCCGCGAAAGCGGTATTTTTCAAAACTTGTCACTATACTTTGGGTAGCACTTAGCCCACTTAAGAACGAGAATCCATTGCTGGGCCCGCGGAGACTTGAACTCCGGGCCACCGGATTATGAGTCCGGCGCTCTAACCATGCTGAGCTACGGGCCCAATTCTCTTACACCTTTCCCTTATATGCTTCACGCTTGACTGTAGAGCTCAGCTTTTAAGCAATGGCCGGATTTACGTATGTCCTTCAACCTGCTGGTCTCGTGTCCTAGGGGAAAGGAATCGATGGCAAGGTCCGAGCTTGCCTACTTTTTATCAGATCTAGGAGACAACGCTCCGCGCATATCCAAGACCAGATTTTCGGGATTACTAGAAGCCTTTACATCGCTTGACCCGTTCATAGTGGTTGAAAGGGCTAAGGAGGAGGCGCTCGAAAACCCTTGGAACTTCAGGTACGTCACGAAAATAGTCCCAATAGAAAAGGTCGTGAGCACAAATCTGGACGAGATAACTAAAGCCGCTAGGGAGCTCGAAAACGAGCTTTCAAAATGCGAGTCATTTCGCGTGACGGTCGTGAAGAGGGACTCGAGCCTAGAGGGGAACAGAGTCGTAAGCGAGGTAGCATCTCTATCGTCACAGCGCGTAGACCTAAAAAACCCTTCATGCGTGTTTTTAATTGAAGTTGTTGGAGAGGTTACTGGTATAGCAATCCTAAAAAAATCCGTATTTTCATTACAAAGAACTATCAACGGTGTGGAGCGTATAACTAAAATTTGAAAAATCACTCGAGATATATGCCCATTTCCTTGGCTATCTTCTTCAGCCTCGCGATGCGATCTGGTGTCGAAGGATGCGTCGACAGCAGGCCGCTAAGTCCGCCCCTAAAGGGATTAGCTATCCAAAGGCTCGACGTAGAGGGATTTGCCTTCATGGGGGCTCCCGCCCTTATGTAAGCCTCTATTTTCGTGAGAGCGCTTATTAGGTAGTCAGGCCTTCCCGTCAACCTTGCGCTTGCTTCATCAGCGTAGTACTCCCTACTTCTCGACAAGGCCATCTGTATGAATAGGGCCCCTATGGGCGCCAACAAAGTTGCGCCAAGCAATCCGAATGCCTCACCCTCTCTTCTCGCGCTACCTCCAAAGCCTCCAAACAGTAAGGCGAACTCAACGATGTAGCCTAAGTAAGATATGGCAGTGGCAATAGAGGCCGCTACCGTCGCTATCAGGATGTCATGGTGGATTATGTGCCCCGTCTCGTGGCCCAGCACCCCCATGAGCTCGTTATCGTTCATTGTAGTGAGCAGCCCCGTGGTAACAGCTATGACAGCATTCTTCTCGTTTCTACCCGTTGCAAAGGCATTGGGTTGCGGAGAATCAACTATGGCCACCTTAGGCTTAGGTATGCCAGCCCTCTGGGCCAGTTCGGACACTATCCTGTGAACCCTTGGTGCTTCGCTTTCGCTCACGATCTTGGCACGGGAAGCCCTGAGCACCATGCTTCCGCTGAAGTAGTAACTTATGAAGTTAATAATGAAAGCGAATACGAGAGCCCCGCTTATGGCGGCAATTGGTGAGGCTCCGAGCACATAAACGCCTACGGCATACCCTATAACGAAGAGCAGCGCGCCAAGCATGAACATCAAACCAAACATCTTGGCCGCAAACTCAGCTCTCATTTCTGCTCTAATGTAAGTCTTAGTAGTGCATTTAAACTTATCGCCTTATATCTAATTATTCGCTAATCCTCACTTCGACGATACGATTTTAATTACAACTCTGTTCTTAAGTGGTTTGTCTTCAGGAAGCCTTTGCTTCGTTACGGCATCCACAGCGTAAAGATATCCTTCACCGAGATCCGTATGTATCTTGTAGGCAAACTCCTTTGGAGTAGTTCCCGAGCGAACCAAGTACGCATCCGGAAGGACCCTCCCCTTTGAATCAGAATACTTGTTTGCGTCTTCAACTGGATACACAACTATGGCGCCGTACTGGTTAAGGACTACTTCATTTATGGCCTGTTGCACGCCAGTACTTCCCCACTTTTCAAGCATTTGCTGGATTCTCTTTAATGCGTCTTCTTGCGCTGAAGTCAGCTGAGCCCCCGTCTTGATCTTAAATGTCGGATCTCCCGGCAAATATTCTATCAGACCCCTATCCGCAGCCAGCCTTAGGGCGACCTCGGCTTCAGCGATCGTTGGTATAAGGGGAATTGGAAGCGACTTACGCATAGATTCTATGTTGGCTTCCGCTTCCTTCATGTCTGCCTTGTTTGCAGCTATGACCTTGGGCTTGAGAGCGTATATCGCAGAAGCAAAAGCGTTGAGCTCTTCCTCTCTCCACGACGATAAACGCGTGCCCATCAGACCC
>DSEZ01000093.1 GCA_011055275.1 Thermoprotei archaeon
AGCGATCCAACATTCTTAGATACGGCCGCGCTTGCCACTATCACGCATATCATGAGGAACTGTGTCGCTATGCCTCCAAGGAGCGTTTCCAGCTTCTCCGCTGAAACGTCGGTCTCGGAAAGCTTCTTGTCAACTACAGCTGACTGTTGATAAAATATCATGAACGGCATTATGACAGCCCCGATGTCAGCAGTTACCATAAAAGCGAGGGATGGATCCAAGTAGGACTGAAGGGGACTAAGCCCCCTCAACAGCGCAGACGGATTAGGCCTCGAGATGAAGGCCATGACCACGAACAGCAGAAGAAAGCCAGAGATTATCATAAGCATTTTCTCCACCTTCGTGTAGCTCTTCGTGAAGACTATCACCGTGTGAAAGGTAAAAGCCATGAGAAGGGCGTACAATAGTGGTATGCCCAAGAGCTCAGCACCAGTAGCTATCCCGGCAAATTCTCCCACGTAGCTGAGCCCGTCAACAAAGAAGACACCCCCTGCGGTAACCGCAGATGCCTTTTTACCGTACCTCTCCTTAACGAGCGATATGAAGCCCTTACCGGTAACCGCGCCAAGTCTTGCTGCCATCTCCTGAAAAATGTAAAGCGGAACAATTAGGATGAGCATCAGAAGCACCAGCCTGTAGCCGAATTCCGATCCAGAAGCTATTGCGGCTGCTGTACTAGGCGCATCCATGTCAGCCATCATCGTTATCCAGCCAGGCCCGAAAACCGAGAGAAAACCTTTCTCCTTAGAACGCAAGGTCAGAGATCACTCTCCAGCGGCATCGCCCTCACAACTTCGGCCAACTCCCTTGATATGCGGAACTCCCTTTCGCGACCGCTTTCGTCCTTTTGGCGAACGCGCAGGCCATCTGGCCCCTGCTCAACAGATATCACTGCTCCTGGCTTTAGCCCCAGCGCCTCGACCATGTAGAGCGTATCGAACTCCTCGAAGGTTATCCGGGTGACGCGGGCACTCCCGCGGACCTTCGAGACCGGTAGGTCTGCCAGCTGGGCAACGCGCCCCTCCTTGTCTGGTATTGGGTTCCCGTGAGGGCAGTAACGCGAGCTTACCTTTCTCTCTATGAGGTCCGCTATCTTCCCGTCAATGGCATGCTCGAGCACGCGGCTTTCTTCGTGCGCCTCCGCCCAGGGCATCCCCAATATGTCCGTAAGGAGCAGTTCAGCCAGCCTGTGCTTTCTCACGATCTTAAGCGCCTTCCCCATGCCCTCATCCGTCAGCTCAAAAGTCCCCCTCTTGTTTTTTCTCACGAGGCCTGAAGCGGCCATCTTGGCTAGTTTCTCCTCCACGGAGCTGGGTGCTATCTCGAGGATCTGCGCTATCTCGCTGAGCCTTGCTTCTCCATGGCTCTCTAGGAGTTCATACATGGCAAGCAAGTAGTCCTCGACGGTGATCTCCGGTTGCATAAACTATTTAGGCTCACCTAAATAAACATTTCTAGATCGGAAATTATATCTTTTTTCCGATAAGCAAAGCCATAAATATAGATGAGGCAACTAGATCGGCGACGCTGCCCGGACTCCATCCGAGGCGCCTCATTTTACAATCTAAGCCCTCCACGAGGCGCCTTCCCTCGTCCGTAGCAACACCTCCCAAGCGAAGCGCCTGGGCCGCCTCATCCCTTACCCACGCCATCTTTTTCATACCATCGGAGACCTTTTCCCTGATGTCCTCTCCGCGGCCGGCAGCCCTGGCTATAAACGTGTCGCCCATCTCGGACAAAAGCTTCAGGAACGTGTTGACGCAGGCCACGTTGGGGTCATCAAAGGACGAGTAATAGCGGACCGCACTTACTGAAGCAGGAAAACCGCTGGTCATCTCGGCTGCAACCATGTCCCAGCTAGCAGATGCGCGCATAACGTCAAAGATGCTCAACTTTTTTTCCTTCAACTTTTCCGCTGCGCGCGGATCATTAACGTCTGGAACATCACCCTCATCGTACTTGCCCAGCGATGCCCTGTTCATGGAGATCCTTATGGCTTCGTAGAGGTCTGCAGACTGCTCGGGCCCAGCGAGCTTGAGCGACTCGGAGGCAGCAGCACCCAACTCCTCGAGGTCTTCCACGTCCTCAAGGGATTGAATCTTTCCGGCGGAGTAAGCTAAAGGGATAAGAAGCATGGCAGTGCCCAAGTGGGTATTTCCACCTCTCTGGACTGAATATGAGAGCTTCACGTGCCCCAGCGTAAGCGAGCCAAATTGGTCATCGCCAAGGGCAGCCCTTCTTAAAAAGGGAAAAAGCGACGCCGCGCCCACCATAAAGTGCTCGAAGCGCGTGTCCGGAAAGTCTGCCGTCCGGTGAACATTGCCGGGCTTAGGCCATCCGGCAAGCTCAAGAAGCGACGCCGAAACCCCTAGAAAAGCTATCTGATCTGCGTCCATAGAACCCTAACTGCGGTGGCTATTGGGCGTTCCGCACAGTTTCTACACATCAACAAATCTCGAAGAAAGAGCTAGAATTCAAGGCGCTATCATGTCGGCAGAATCCGTGCATGCAAAAGGGGCTTTGACGCGCTAAGCGCGCTTGGCACTTCACTCTATCTCCTGCAAAAGCCCAGGTCACTCCGACAATTTGATTGTAAAAGGCGACCTTGCATCTTTTTTTGCAAACCCAAATGGGTAACTGCATAAGGGGTGAACTACCCTGACCTTACGGTCAGAACTTCCTGGTTCATCGCCGCGCTTGCTTTCACATGAGGAATACTTTGCAAGTATTCCGTTATGCTACTTGTAAAGGCGCGCTCATCCCCGGGCGCCTCGCCCGCGTTCCACAGGCAGAGCCCCTTATCTCTTATCATCAAAGGCAATGCAACGTCCCTGTCAAACCAGGAGCCGCACGAGGGGCACGTGAATTCCCGATCCGACAGCTTCAGCCGAACCTCAGCCCCGCACACCGGGCATACACCTGTTGTCTTAACAAACCTGTCAACCTCGATCGGAGTGCTAGCTTTCCTCTTCAAGGCATCGCGGATTTCCCCGACCGATCTCTCCAGGATCTTCTTTCCAAACAGCTTCTACCATGACCTTGTGTTGTCCGCCCGAAACACAACGTACTGATAATTGCTTACCACGTAGTGCGCTATCTTGTTTGTTATATCCTTCTTGATGTTGTTCTCATGCTCATACTTCCTACTGACCTTCAGCGAAAGCTTCTTCCTGTTGCTTGATCCTTTCTTAGCTCTTGAGAAATAGCGCTGAAGCTTTTTGAGCCTCTTGCTCTGGAGAACTGAGTATGAAACCTTTATCCTGTTTGAGAAAGCGACCTGATCCTTCACTCCGAGGCCAATGCCAATATCCTTTTTATTCTCAACCTTAGGCTCTTTCGGCATGTATGCTGTTATGTGCAGATAATAGTCTCCATTCCTTTCTATAAGGTTAGCCGTGGCGAGCTTAGCGCCCTCAGGTATCTGCTGCAGGCCGCTCACCCTTGCCTGCGTTAATGGCAGAATACTGCCAAATCCTACTCGGAAGCGGCAACCGCCGCACCCGCTAGGTCAGCTTGCAACAATTCTTTTATCGTTCGGCCTGTAAGCCCTATGCAACGCCTTTGCGGTTTTAACTTCGGTAACTGGCTTTCGCAAGCGGAGTTCACGCCAGAAAGGGTATCCTTCTACACTGAAAGGGATTTAAAGTACATGGCTGATCTCGGGTTCAACTTCTTGCGCCTTCCCGTGGACTACTTCTTCTTCGAGGTCGAGCCCTACAAGTACGATGAAGCTCGCCTTTGCATAATCGACAGGGCCATATATTGGGCAAGCAAGTACGACATAACGGTGCTATTAGACATGCATCACCTACCCGGATACGGAGTTGGGCGCAGGGATTACAGCCTCTGGACTGACCGCGAAAAGCAGAGAAGGGCAGAGGCCATATGGAGGTACCTCACCAGGAGGTACAGGGAGTACGGCGACGAGCTGGCCTTCGACGTCATAAACGAGCCTGATGGAGTTACCAACGAAAACCTCCTCTCCTTCTACGAGAGGATGATAGCCGCCATAAGGGATGAAGATGAAGACAGGATCATCTACGTAGAGGGAAACGACTTCGGCAGGATACCCATAACTGTGAAGGAGAAGCGCGTGGTTTACTCCTTCCACCAGTACGAACCCATGTGGGTTACCCATCTGGGGGCAAGCTGGGCGGGCGAGGGAATATACCACCTAGGTCTCATGGGGGCTCAGCCCGACTACCCAGGCGCCCCCGACCTAAGCGAGGTAGCCAAGCTTTACCCCAACGACTGGATACTGAGGTACCATAAGAAGTACGCAGATAGGAGCTACCTAGAGAGCGTCATGGCAGCTTGGTTCAAACTCCAAGAGCAAGGGGAGACCGTGCACTGCAGCGAGTTCGGGGTTTACGCCAAGATGGCGAAGAGAAGCACAGCGCTCAACTGGTACGAGGACATGCTCTCCTTATTGAAGCAAAGGAACGTGGGCTGGGCCCTCTGGAACCTGAGGGGACCTTTCGGCGTAATATCAACGGGCAGGGAAGATTAGCAGACCGGAAGGACGCCATGGGGAGAGCCCCTAGACGAGGGGCTCCTCGAGATCCTAAGGAAGTACCTATAACTCGCTACGTTTAAAAACGAAAGAAAAGATTTTTCACATGAAGGTAAGAGTTCTTGAGGCGGAGTACGAAGACCCTTACTACAACCTGGCCGTGGAAGAAGCCATTCCCATAGCGGTTGGACGCGGGCTGGTCGATCCAACGCTCAGGTTTTGGAGGAACAGAA
>DSEZ01000094.1 GCA_011055275.1 Thermoprotei archaeon
AAAAGCCGCGCAGAGGCTTAACATAGCCGAATTGGGTGATATAATTCTTGCTACATCTACCGTCGACATCTTTGAGGGTGAGGTGGCCGAAGCACTACTATCGTTGGGTGCAGACGTGGCATTTGTGGCTGCGCCGCGGGCCAACGGCGTCAGGGTTTCAGGAAGGGCCGATGAAAAGGCCCTTTCTTATGGAGTTAACCTTGCCTCGTTTTTTGGCGAGAGCGGAGGAGGGCACGAAGGCGCCGCCGGTGCTCTTATGAGTGGTGACGCTCAGAGCGTTTTATCGAAGATAGCTCACGATTTTCTGGCACAATACGCGTACATATCATCTCATAGAAACGACTTAAAAAATGAGTAGCTAAAAATCTGCGAGCCAAATGAAGCGTTGCGCGGAGGGTTGAGCCCACTTGAGGGCCATAGAAATAAGAGATCTATCGTTTGCCTACGAGGGTAGCGAGAGGCTTGCACTTGATGGCGTCAGCCTAGACGTGGAGCGCGGGGAATTCGTTGTGATCGCGGGACCCAGCGGATGCGGGAAGTCAACGCTCATTAAGGCTATTAACGGCTTAATACCCAGCTTTTACGGCGGCAGCTACAAAGGAGAGGTGAGGATAGAAGGGCACAACCCGGCGAAGGAACAACCGCACGAGCTTTTCAAGGTCGTTGGGACGGTTTTCCAGGAGCCAGATACGCAACTGCTCACCTTTTCCGTTGAGAGGGAGCTGGCTTTTCCCTTGGAGAACTCCGGAGTAAGCAGGACTGAGATGAAAGAGCTTGTTGAAGACGCGCTTAATAGGTTTGGCCTTTCTCACTTGAGGCATAGGTCACCCTCCGAGCTCAGCGGGGGAGAGCAGCAAAGGGTAGCCATAGCGGTTGCCCTTATCTCCAAGCCCAGCGTACTGCTTCTTGACGAGCCGACTTCAAGCCTTGATCCAAGGGCAGCCGTAGAGGTGCTCTCCGTGGTTCACGAGCTGAACAGATCTGGTATGACGGTTGTTATAAGTGAACATAGGTTGTCTCTGCTGTTGCCTTTTGCGCACAAGCTGGTGGTCATGAATCAAGGGCGGATAGTTGACCAGGGCCCTCCTTCAGAGGTTATATTGAGGATGGCCAATCAGGGGCTCGTAGAGGTTCCAGACGCTGTGGCGGCCTACCTTGGTCTCAAAGAGCTCGGGATCAGGTTTGATCGCGTTCCCATGGACGCGCGTCAGTTCTTGGATGAGGTGAGGTCCAGCACCGCCCTCATGAGGTGATCAGGTTATCGATAATAGAGTTCAATGAAGTAAGATATAGGTATCCTCTATCTGATTACGAGGTACTCAAGGGTGTAACGTTTAAGATAAAGCGCGGCGATAGGGTAGCCCTGATCGGCACCAATGGGTCGGGAAAGACGACAATATTAAAGCACATGAATGGCCTCCTTAAACCACATAGCGGAAGCGTCTTTATCGACGGCGTCGACACCAGGAGGGCTAAGGTGTCGGATTTAGCGAGAAAGGTGGGCATGGTTTTTCAAAACCCAAATCAGCAGCTTTTTGCCCAGACGTGCTGGGAAGAGGTTACGTTTGCCATGAGGAACTTTAATTTTCCTGAGGAAGAGATCTCCAAGAGGGCAGAGGGAGCGCTCAAGAGCTTCGGGCTTTGGGATTACAGAAACGAGTCGCCATTCCTGTTGAGTGCAGGCGAGAAAAAGCGGCTGGGCCTTGCCAGCGTTTTAGTCTATGAACCAAAAATACTTGTAATGGATGAACCTACATCAGGCCAGGATGTGGCACAGAAAAAAAAGATAGGCGAGTTGATCCAGAGCTTCAAGGGTGACGCCGTGATAGTAAGCACGCATGACCTTGACTTTGTGGCGCGTTACTTCGACAGGGTGATGATAGTAGAGAACGGAAGATTGGTTGCGGATGGCCAGGCTAGGGAGATCTTCTACAACGGTTCCTTGGAGAAGTTCGGCCTCTTAGAACCTCAAGTGGTGACGATCAGTAAAGGGCTGGGGATCGGGGGCAATCCGCTGACCGTTGAAGATCTTGTGAAGGAGTTTAAGGAGGGACAAAGAACATGAGCTGGGCAGCTGGCCTTTCGTTCGTTCATGGAAATTCTTTTTTGCATAGGTTGAATCCCATACCCAAGATAGTCATTGTTTTAGGTTTACTAGTGCTTTCAATATATGTGTTTCAAAGCATTGCTTATCTGTTGATTCTACTGACATTTACTATTGTTCTAGTGACGGCTGCCCATCAGCTGAAGAGGTGGTGGGGAACCATGAAGATGGCAATGGTTGTTGCCCTTGTGATAGGTCTTTTGGATTATGTTTTCCTTGGTAATGCGCTGTTTTCTGTAGCTATGGGGCTCAGGTTCATCGTTGTGGTGTCGGCATTCTCTGTTTTTTCCCTGACTACTGCGCCCGAAGACGTGGCGGGAGTGATGCTTACCATGGGCTTTCCCTACGCCCTAACTGTGGCCTTTATGATGTCCATAAGGTTTCTGCCATTACTTGCGCAAGAAGCTCAAAACATTATCGACGCTCAAAGTGCGAGGGGTTTTGACATGAGCACGCATAACCCCATAAAGATGGTGAAAAACTACGTGCCAATACTGGTGCCTTTGATAGTCATATCGTTGATGAAGGCAGATTCCGCCGGACAAGCGCTTGAGACAAGAGGTTTTGGGTACACGAAAGACGTGACCAGCTATAATGACGTTAAGCCGTCGGCCGTGGATTTGGTGCTCGTAATTATTACGTGCATAATAACTGGTTACCTCGTTTACCTCAAGTTGATAGGCCTAGGTTTTGGAGTTTGACTTGTCCCCTTTCTTGTGCGGCTTCACCTTGAGCTTCAATCCATCATAGCCTGTCACAATCACTCTCTCTCCAGCGGATATGTCCTCTGGTGAATCGGATATCGCAGACCAGAGCTCGCTCTCTAGGAATATTACGCCCTCCCCCCCGGCCTTTATACTTGTCCTGGCTTCACCTACTAGGCCTACCATGTACTGCGGTAACCTGTAGGTCGGCCTCCTCTTCCTGACGGTTGTCGCAGCGAACCCGATCCCCAAGATCACCCCTATCGTGATAATTATGACGCCTATGGTGGTCTCCAGCAGGTCGCCTGTAAGCAGACCGTTTACTGCTATGAAAAGACCGACCAGATTTATAATAACAACCAATATTAGTGGTCTTATCCCATATATCAAAATCCTGTCAGCGAGCCCGTTTAGCGTGCCCTTTCCCGGTTGTTCGTTAGACAACTCGGGCCACGCTACATTTCTTTATGGTCTCTTCAGCTTCCTTCTTGTTCATCCATCCCAGTACCTTTACGAATTTTTCGGGTTCCAGTTCTTTGTAGTGATTAAAGAAGTGCTCGATCTCGTTCCTTATGGGGCTTGAAATTTGAGTTATATCATCTATATCTGAGTAAAAAGGATCGATGTTGCCATAAGGCACGGCTATTATCTTTGTGTCCTCACCTTTTTCATCTACGGTCTTTAGCGCTCCCACGGGTTTGCTTCTTACTATGGCACCGGGTGTGACGGCTTCACGGCTTATCACCAGGCAGTCGAGAGGATCACCATCAGGCGCTGCAGTTCCTTCAATGAAGCCATAGTTGAAGGGATAGTGGGCAGCCGCGTAAAGGAACCTGTCGACGTAGATTTTCCCCGTTTTATGATCTATTTCGTATTTTACGTCGCTGCCCTGAGGGATCTCTATTACGACGTTGACCTGCATAAATAAACGCGGCTGCGCACTTTTAACCCTGACGCTATCAAGCATTTTTGATTATCTAACAAAAAATAGGTAGGCTTAAATCCAGTTAGCCCTTTAGCACGAATTGCCAACGCAACCGCGCTCGAAGCTGGTGGCAAGGGTAGGAGCTCTCGTAGCTCTCTCGGTCATGGCTGATCTGTTTCCCATGCCAAGGGTGTTCTTTGGAATGAAGTTGGACCTAGTTGGTACGGTTTGGGTGAGCGGCTTCTTGCTTTTTGGCTTTGAAACTGCCACTTATACGTCGTTGGGTACCTTTCTGCTCATGACCGCCTATGGACCAACTGGTTTCGTGGGCGCTGCCATGAAGTTTGCTGCAACTTACCCCATGATATTGATGCCGTGGCTCATTACGAGAAAGGTCCCAAAGAAATTGCTCGTAACGCCCTCATCTAGGGGTGCGCTGTTGTATGGGTTTGCATCAGGGATTGCCATAGCGGTTAGGGTTGTTTTGACATTTGTACTGAACTACTATTGGGCGATACCAACTTTCATGGGTTTACCCACTCAGGAGGTTATCCAGAGGTTCTTTGCGGGTTCCTTTCTGAGCTTTTTTGCTTTCGTGGCAGGGTTGAACGTCGCCCAGGGAGTGCTGGATGCGGCTTTGCCATGGATCCTGGTTGTAAGGTCTGGACTTGTTAGGGTTTTGGGTTATGGGCGCTAGAATTTCTTTCCTCTCTTATTGCTCTTATTTTATAATCTAGGTATGGATCGTCGGGAGAGAACTTTGCCGGCGCGGCCTGTACGGTCGCCGCCCCGCACCTTGGGCACCTTGGCTTTAACGTGTAGGTTCCGCACCTTGGGCACCTCATTATTTGATGCTTCAGCGTGCCCACCCTAAGACTTCATTCTCTCTATCGAGAGCGAGCCACCGCTTTTCTTGACGTATTCAGCGAAGGCTCCATTTAGTTCTTGGGAGCGTGCTTCGAGCTCCTTGTAGTTAGTGTCGCTGATTTTTACAAGGTAAGATGGTGCGCTCAGATAAGATACCTTAACCTTTAAGCCAGCCTCCTTTGCGAGGTCTTCGAAGCGAGAAAACGCCACTTTTACCTTATTTATACCGCCCTTTCCTTCAAAAAACAGATTGAACCTAAACGATATGGCCACGGTCTCAGCCTTGACGTGCCTTTCTATTAGGGGATAAAGCGTGGAAACCCATTGATCGGGTATGCCCGCTTTCTTAAGAACATCGCTACCGGTCTCAAGCGTCGTGGTCAGCGCCGCGTAAGCGTCACCGTACTTTTCCTCTAATGGCCAAATCACTTCCCTATAAGCGTCTTCCTTGCTCTTTCCAAGGGCCTTTGCAGCAACCATTACCACTGCCTCTACTTTTTTCTCCTTATTCCACTGGGATAGCGTCTTCTCTTGCTCTCCTGCGCTTATCTTTTTCAGCGAAAGAACTATTTGGTTTTTTGAGGGATCAACCATTATAACCTTGAGAGGCATCTTTCTTCCCTCCTTCACGTAATCATGTATGTTTTTCACCCAGCCGCTAGCGATCTCGTTTATGGGAAGGTAGCCGTGAAGCCCGTTAAAAGAGTCCAAGGTCACGTATGCGCCATGCTCCTCAAGCTTGTCAATGGTAACAACGACGTTCATACCAACGTAGGGGAATTTCTCCCTTCTAAGTATGACCATGGTTAACCCTACTTTATCCGCATAAAATCTTTTCTTTTTTAGCATCCGTTAGTGGGCATGGCGTTTGTTCTCAGTGGCAGGCCCGCACCTGCCGCGTGAGCGGGGATGGTTATCACGCGGGTCTCGACTGGATCGCTTATCTCAAGGTGGAGGTGATATTTTTGGGCTATAACTTTAATACTGAATAAGCCTAGTAAATTAGCTTGGCTAAACTGGTCTTAAAGGATCCAAGAGAATTCAGGGATATAATTCAAAACGCGTCGAGCGTGGTATCGGAGGGTGTTTTTAGGGTATCAAGCGACGGGCTTACCATGAAGGAGCTTGATCCAAGCAGAATAGCCATGGTGGAGTTTAGTTTTCCACCATCGTGTTTTGAAGCGCTGAATAGCGAGGGTGAGGAAAAGCTTGGGGTAAACTTGGAAGAGTTGCTAAACGTGCTCAAACGGTTGAGACCAGACGATTCCATGGCGTTGGAAAGCGATAAGGGCAGACTTACGGTTTCCCTTTCGGTGAATAAGTACACGAGATCTTTCAAGATACCCTTGCTTGATCTAGGAGGTCAAGAAACACCTACGATCAACGTCCAGTACACGAGTAGGTACAACATACTTGCGGACGGCCTTGCTTCAAGCATAAAGGACGCTGCGACCGTTGCGGATGAGGTTACCTTCAGTTCATCTAAGGACGAGTCCCTTCTGATATCTGCTAGCAGCGATAAGGGTTCCGTTGAGCAAAGGCTAACCAGAGAAAGTGGGATGATATTGGATGCTAAGGTATTGGAGGAGGCCACTGCTAAGTATAGCTTACAATACCTGGAGATGATAACTTCTTTTAAGGGATCTCCGAGCGTTCTCCTGGAGTTTGCTCAAGATAAACCGCTTCACTTGGAGTATAAAATGCCAGATGGGGCCTCCTTCCAGTTCATACTGGCTCCGCGCTTATAGCGAGCAACTATGCCCGCAGGATCCGAAGTCCTGAAAAAATATCCTTTTCTAAGGGGAGCAGAAGAGCTTGTCGAGGGCTTATCGCTTACAAATCTCTCCGATTTCCCTAGAGTTCTGGAGCTTGCTGAGAAAAAAATACGCTACATGCTTGGGCTCTCAGGGGAAAGGGACTATCCAATGGATAAGAGAGATGCGGTTGCGGCTTTCAGCGCATCGCTGGCGATGGCCTCGGCTACGGGAAGTCGTCGCCTGATAAGGTCTTATGCATCAGCGCTTTCTAGGGAGCTTGAGAAGGAGCTCTCGACGGATGCTCCAGATATCTATGAGGAGGTCGCTGCGTCTTTAGGCGTGAAGGCGCAGCTCGATGGAAAGGAGTTCAAGATGTCGTTACTGGACTACCTTTCGCTTAAGGGGATAGATAATGAACCCGACCTTTTGCTCCCACAGCTTAAGGTGGAGCATGGGGTCGTTTACTTCCAGGTAAACGTTTTCAGGAAGCTCGTCTCAACGGTTTTCAGGAGGACTCTTGTGGAGAAAATGGAATCACAGATGAGAGAGCTTTCCGCGGCAGCCATAGACCCCAAGGTGAAGGATGCAATAGCCTCGATATCAGCTGAGTTCTCAAAACGGAGGGGCGAGGAAGTCGATATATCATCGCTTTCGCCTATTGAATCCTTGTTCCCTCCATGCGTGAAGTTCTGGATATCCCAGATGAACAAGGGCATAAACATCCCACATCAGGCTAGGTTCTTAGTTGCGACGTTTCTTCTTTCGATAGATATGAGCGTTGATGACGTATTGAAGTACTTCAGCCATACGCCTGATTACGATGAGCACATAGCCCGCTATCAGATAGAGGACTTGGCAGGGCAAAGGGGATCAGGAAAAAAGTACTCCGTACCTAGGTGCGAAACGCTTCGCACGTCTGGCGTTTGCACGTGCAGACAGGGGCTGTGCCAGCACATGACGCATCCCCTGCTTTACTACAAGATATCCATACAGAAGAGATTGAATGGGGATCCCAATGCAGGAAGAGATTGTGCGGGCTCATTTTCATGAGTATTACGCTGGGATTGATGCTGAAAAGCTCTTCATCCCAGATCTTCCCAAGAGGGAATTTGGATTTCTCAGGCCAGACAAGCGCGAGATGATTAGGCACCTTTCGTTTTATGATGTGAGTTCATTGAAAAGCTACCTTATGTCTATACCGATTTCTCATGTTTACTCTTCAACAGCAATTTACAGAGATCCAAGCAATAAAGACATGAACGCTAAGGGATGGGAAGGGAGCGATATGGTCTTTGAGTTCGACGCCGATCACGTTAAGCAGTTGAAGGATAAGCCGAACGTGAGGTCTGGTGTGCTTGATGGGTCAGATTGGTCCCTTATAAAGGACCACACGTGGCGTCTCGTAAACGATTTTTTACTAGATGACTTCGGTTTTAGCCAAAATGACATATCGATAAACTTTTCTGGAAACAGGGGGTTTCACGTGAGAGTTTCTTCAAAGCCTTACCTGCAGTTGAGCCAAGAGGGCAGAAGAAGGCTTGCGTCTTACATAAACGGGGCGGATTTAGATGTCGACCTAATTTATTCAAAACTAAAGCAGCGCGGGCGCGCGAAGATAATAGCGTTATCTCAGCCAGGGTGGATGAGCAAGGTAGCTAAGGTAATAGGAGATGGTCAAAACTCGGTTGAGGAAGCCATAGATTCAATAGCTCTTGATATCGATGAGAATGTTTTGCTCGATTTGCATAGGTTGATCAGGCACGTTAATACGCTTCACGCCTCTACGGGAATGATTGTTATGCCAGTAAGGGACCTGGAAAGTTTCGTACCTTATGAGGATGCGCTGGTGCCATGCGATGAAGAAGTGCGCGTAAAGTTCGGAGACCTTAGGCCTTACTCCGGCATAAGTGTCGGTGGTCTTACGCTGTCAGAAGGTCTCAGTGGCAAGGATATGCGCGTTAACAGGAGCGTTGCCGTTTTCCTGGTTTTAAAGGGATTAGCTCAGGGTAATAACTGAAAGGTAAAAATAATCCGTTAAGGGGTTTGCCAATTCAACGATCGGCACATCTAAGCGTAGCCCATGCAACCTCTGATTACAATCTTCACAGTCGTGAGCTCGGGTCGGATTAGCCTTATCATCTATTATGCCCATTACGCGGAACGCTGATGACTGCATCAGGATCCTTATTCCGATTAAATCGTAAGTACCGCATCGGTAAACCCTGTCGAAGAACTTTGTACTGCATTTAACGAGAGAAAACGGATTATTAGTTCCCTCCTTTTGCAGATTTGTGTGTTCAGCTCTAATCCCAATAGGATTAAAAGAAGTAGTCTGGGCTTATTATGGATGACATGGCAGAGCTTGCGTCGTTACTAGAGGCCGAGCTTTCGTCAAATAGCGCCCTGCCGCTCTCCAAAAGGCAGGCTCAGCTCATAAAGCGGTCCTTAAGGCGCAGCGACTCGAACTACGCTAGGGTACTTAACAAGTTGGCAATTGAAATCGAGAAGACGAGAGTTGAGAAGATAGTACAGGGATCAGGAGGCGAGCTCACGGAAGACGAATTGAGGCTTTCGAGCGAGGTGGGCTCTCTTTTTGGACGCGGCGTTTGGATAGTTCAGGCGCTCGACGATTTAGCAGCCAACGGCCTGAAGTTTGCCGCGGGAAGCTTAATAGCGCTGGAGGAACAAACTGCACAATCCTTAATAAGTCAGAGAAAGGTGAAACTAGTAATTAAAATTGGAGATACCGGCAACGATCATGAAGTATTGCCCGAAGTGCAAGACATACACCCCTCATAAGGTCAGCATATATAAAGCTGGGAAGAGAAGTCCGCTGAAAGAGGGAGAAAGAAGGCACGCTAGGCGCCTTAAGGGTTACGGAGGATCAAGGAAGCCGGTTCAGAAGAGGTTTGCAAAGACAACGAAGAAGGTGGCGTTGAAGCTGGAGTGCACGAAGTGCGGAATGGTCTTGATGACTAAAGGCATTAGATTGAGAAAGGCGGAGGTGGCGCGCTGAAGTGAAGCTTAAGGAACTACCGAAGCCTTCCTCGACTTACATCCGCGTTAAGTGCAGGGATTGTGGGGCTGAAGCGCTGATCTATTCTCACGCGGGTAGCGTTATAAAGTGCAAGGTCTGCGGGGCAGTATTAGCTGAACCGACTGGTGGAAAGGCCAGGATACTCGCGGAGATAGTTAAGGAGCCAAGCAGCGCGTCTTGAGGTATGGTTTCGCCATGCCGCGCGCTAAAAAGAAGAGATCCCTAGCTAAGGGTCTCCTCGTACCGGGATTTTACATATCTACCATAGAGGAGTTCTCGGCAAAGAGCGGGGCTTATGAGGATAACGGCGGAGTTTACTCGTCTAAGGTTGGTCTCCCGGAGTATGATAAGATAGATCATTATGTCTCCGTTAAACCCTTCAAGGTTTCTGCACCCGAGAGGCTAGTTTTAGGAGCTAGTTACGTTGGGTTAGTCTCAGATGTGCATAAAAACTTCGCGCAGGTGACCATATTTTTAAAGGACCAGCTTGAAAGGCCATCACCATTTTCCGCGTTGCTTCACGTCTCCAGAGGCGGTGTGAGGCGTGCTAGGACGGCCACCGAGCTCGTGAAACCGGGAGACGTGGTCGTGGTGAAGCTCATAACTGATTGGGTTCCGCTGCAGGTGTCAATGGAAGGATCTGAGCTTGGCGTGGTAAGGGCGAGCTGTTCTAAGTGCGGCGGCCCGTTGACGTGGGATCATGACGGTGTCCTCAAATGTCATGCCTGTGGTCACAGGGAAATCAGGAAGGTCTCCGTAGATTACGGAAGGAAGTTGCATTCCATATTTAGTGGCTAGAAAGCTGCGCGCTTCATGTGGAGAGGTTGGGGTCAGCAAATAGTTAAGGAGCTTAGAAGTTCATTCGTTTGTGCATGTTTATTGTACTTTCTTGAGAGCTAAGGTTTTTAAGTCGTGAATATATCATGATTAATTTGAAAGGACCTTACAGCAGTTGGAGCTATGGGCTAAAGCGCGTGCTTGGTTCTCCAGTTGTGGACGTGCTCTTGCTAATCCTAGTGTTCTTCATAGGCCTCGCGGAAAGGCTGGAACCTCTGGCTTACTTGCAAAGTAACGGCATACCCATAGGCTTTCCGTGGGCTATCGCGACGCTTGACCCGTTCTTTCACTATCTTGTAACGCTTAGGATAGTTGAGTACGGCCCCTTGTCTTTCTTTAACTCGTTATATCCCACGCTTCATTACCCATACTGGAACGATACGACGACGTGGTTCCCTGGAAGAGACGTCACGTCCAACTACATGGTCGGAATAGCGTATTTCTCAGCATTTACGTATTGGGTGGCTCGTTTCTTTGACCTGTATCCGTCCGTCGGACAGATCATAGTCTATATGCCTGCCATTCTGGGTGCATTGACCGTCGTTTTGCTCTACCCATTAGGCAAGGTGCTGTTTAACAGAAAGGTTGGGCTGCTGGCAGCCGTTTTGGGGTTGCTGGCGCCTGCTTTCATTAATAGAAGCATGGCTGGCCATATAAAAGGAGAGCCAATAGATCTCTTCCTATGGGTTGTGGCGCTTACGCTCTTCGTAAAGAGCTACAAGGAGGGCAAGCCCATTTACGGCCTAATAGCCGGCCTCATCATAGGCTTTTCTGGCTCGGTTTGGGGTGGGTACCTTTACATAATGAATGGCATAGCGCTATTTGCGGTTGCCATGGTTTTGTTGGAAAGGATAGACGATGTTAAAGGACAGGTTCTGGTTGCGACCATTGTGCCCTCGGCGGTACTTCCAGCTATGCTGTTGCCCGAAGGTGCCTCGTGGCTTCGTAGCTTTTCGGCAATAGTCATGCCTGTCCTGGCCGTTTTACTGGTATCTATTTACACGTTATGGGGAAGGTCCCAAAAGGAGAGACTTCATATCTTGTCCGTTGGGACGCTGGCCGTTATAGTGGTCAGTTTCGTTATAATGTTTGTGGGAGCGGAAGTCCCGGCACTTTCTCATATATTTCCATCTGGTAGGCTTGCGACTGTAATAAATCCGTTTGCGGCTTCTGGAATTGAGACGACCGTGGGTGAGCAAGAACTCAGCAGTTGGACCGCTTTTTATCAAGATTACTTGTTCATGTTGCCATTAATACCGTTTGCTATATATCTTTTGCTGAAGAGCAGAACCGACCTTAACCTCCTGCTGGCTTTGCTGGTTTTGATGGGTATATATGCGGAAGCATCGATGGTGAGGTTGGATCAACTTCTTGCAATTCCGGCTGTCATAGCAAGCGGTTACGCCTTAGAGCGCTTGCTTGCTAACAGCATGCATTCGTCGGCGATTAACAACAGGGGATTTGGGGCCACGGTCGTGTTGGGGCTTGTGATCGCTGGAGCAGCCTTTTACTCCGTTAAGCCAGCCTATTACGATGCCTCGCTTCCACCGATGATCGATACAGGGCTTGGCACCGCATCGCTGGATACCAGTTGGCTTCAGGCATTGGAATGGCTCAAGACGAACACTCCCCAGAACGCGGTGGTTGCGTCTTGGTGGGATTACGGCTACTGGCTAAACGTGGTAGCTGGTAAGACGACGCTTAACGACGGTGCTACAATAAGCACAGCTAGGATAAGACAGGTTGCGGACGCGTTTTTGGGTAACCAGACCGAGGCTTATGACATACTTTACAAACTTGGCGCGCAATATGTGGTTGCTACCGAGGCGTTTGGATTTTGGACATATAATGGCCAGATATATCCTGGCACCCTTCTCCCCATAGGGATTGGCGACATAGGAAAAAGCACGGCGATGATGACCATAGCGGGTTGGAACAACAGCAAGATGTCGCTGTACTTGAATAGTACTTACGTGCAGATAGCCTCTAATTTCGGCTACGATTTTGAGATCCCGATGGGTAATCCATACGTAACGAACTACGGAAATCAGGCAGTTGCCAACCTCTCCGACGGTGCCCTCGTCTTCTTCATGAAGAACGACGTGGTTTACCAGACCAAAATAATAAATGCCACTGCCATAAGCCAGATCGCGAGCAAGGCCAACGAAAGCAGTACCACGGCATCCGAGTGGATAGCCAATAATCAAAAGTACAACGGCATCTATTGGACGAAGCCCACCGAAGTACCTTATTATAACACTTTCTTATACCAAATGCTTATGGATCCCTTTATATATCCTAACCAATTCGTACCATATTACATGAATTATGGTTACATAGCATCGCTTATGGAGAGCTATGCCTCCTCCTCATCGCAACTGGCCCAATACGCGGTGCTTTACAGCAACCTCCAGAACTACGCCCCGCTAACTAAGTTCCAGCTCGTTTACGCGGCGCTTCAGCCAAAAGAAGGCGGTTTTGTCTTGGTCGTGGTGTATAAGCTGAACCCTGCG
>DSEZ01000095.1 GCA_011055275.1 Thermoprotei archaeon
CCTATCTCCTCCCTGGAGGTCGGAGCTTTACTGCTTCCCTCAAACTCCTAACTTTTGTATAAGCAGGTACTCAAGCGGCAGTGTTGCCGCCAGCTGATATGAGCAACGGGGCGTCTTCGCTGCCAAAGGCATCTCTGGAGGCAACCGCGCCGGGCGCCAGTACGGAGTAAGATAGACGGCAACCCGAGAAAACGCGAGAACCCTTCATTAATATCGAGTAACCAACAGAAGCTCCTCTCTCCACCACCGAGCCGCCGTCGACCGAGGTATAGGGACCCACCGAACCCCTTATCTTTGCTCCAGCTGGTGCGTAACTGGGGCCGATTATCATGCCACCATCCTCCGTGACCCTCTTTTCTCCAAAGCCAACGTAAGACGCTCCTGTGCCTCTCTCAAGATAAAACTCATTAGCACGAATAAGCGAAACGAAGTCCCCTACATCATGCCACCATGACCCCTCATCAGTTATCACGCGCACTTCCTTTCCCTGGTTCACCATTAAGTTGAATGCGTCCGTGATCTCCTTCTCACCCCTCGGGCTGGTCGGCAGGTCCTTCGTAGCCTTTAGGCCCTCCTCCGAAATGACGTAGATACCAGAATTTATCACGTTACTTACGGGAACTAGCGGCTTCTCAACGATCCCCTTTAACCTTTCTCCTTCGATCAATAGGGCGCCATAACGCCGAGGATCACGTACCCTGATGCCCAATATTGTTGCGACTGGCCTGAACCTCTTGTGATACTCTATGAGAGCGCTCAAAGAACGCGGCTCAACAGTCACGTCAGATGAGATTATCAGAACATCATCGTTTGAAGGATAAAGCTTTGATACGGCGTCCCCTGTACCAAGCGGCGCGTCTTGCCTTGCGAACCTTACCTCAATTCCCTCTTCAGCTAGGTGCTGCCTCACCGCGCTTTCGGTGTAAGGCGATACCACAACGACCACGTCTGATATGCCTACGGCTCTCAGAGCGCTCATGCAGTGATCTATCATAACCGCTCCTCCTACGAACACTAGCGGCTTGGGAACCACGTCGGTCAACGGTCTAAGCCTCTTCCCCATGCCTCCTGCCAGTACTCCAGCCTTCAAGGCGAATGACCACCAATGATCTTGGCGACCTTCTCGTCGATCTCCCTAGCTTGGGCTACATCTCTTCCCTCAGCCCTCACTATTACTTTTCCCACTTCCTGAACCACGGTCACCCGATGACCATCAACATCGCCGACACCGGCCTTCCAACCCCATCCCTCATGCAAAGTCCAACCCAGAGCAGCCATATTAGGTGTTCCGTTAACCTCAACTGAATAAGAGGGAGGCAAGGAAATTGGGTGCTTCATGGGGATCGCATATGCTACCGAGGCTACTGCTGCGTCCTTCCACCTATGCAGCTTCGGTCTGACCCAGTAACCATGAGAGCTCACTCCTATGTCAAAGCCGTCATCAGACGAGGACAAATCGTACTCAGTTATTCCAACTCTTACGAGCTTTTTGCCGTTCCTGTCCATCACCTCTTCCAGCACGCTTGGCGCGTCAAGGGGAACTGCTAGCTTACCTCCTAGCTGCAGCGCCAAAGAGACCGCCCGAGACCACAGGTCTTCTTCGCTAAAGGGCCAAACATAACGATCACGGTAAGTAAGGTCGGCCTTATAGCTCGACTTTATCAGCACCGCTGGCATCCTTCCTCCGAGCTCTTCAAAGGCCTCCGCGATAAGCTTCGTCTGATCGTTGTTAGCTTCAACAAGGATGCTCTTTTCGATTCCCATGAGGGTTATGCCCTGAAAGGCGTCCCTAAACGCGTCGAGATAGGGCTTGAGGTCAGCGCTTATCTCACCTACCTGGGAAACCTCCCTCCAGTCAAGCGATGAAAGATCGGCCTCCTTCAAGGAACCAAAGAACGATGGGACGGGAGCCTTCCCGCCAACCATCACATCAACTGAGTTGCTCGAGCAAAACGCGCAAGAGTCAAATCCCATAAGCTTGCAGGTAAATGATGCTAGCTCCGGAGAATCCACATTCCAATAAAACGGATATGAGCCGGCCACCAAAGAACCCGCAACCACGAGGTCAGCAGTTACCCTGCTGCCCGTGACAAGTACTTTCGAACCCTTGCTTCCAAGTGAGGCCCCGATTGAGGTTAGCCCGCGTATCGGCTCCCAATCAACGGGCACGCCATTAACTCTGAACTTGTTCTGAAGCGGCGGGCGCGGCCTCAACGGGTTTTTCACCCATGGCCTTCACCTTTGATTTAGCAACATCTAAGAACGCTATTGGAAAGACCTTTTTCGCGTCTTTCTGCATGAGCTGTGCCAGCTTTCCCGTCAGCATATCTTGCACGAAGTCGTAGAAGTTGGCGCTCGCAGCCGCTTCTTGCGCGGTCTTGATCATCTTCATCCTTATGTCATGACGCTGTGCCCTAGAGGCAGGAGTTGCTGTTATAGCGATTGCCTGGAGCTGCATAGACGCACCATCTTTCGTAAAAACGTCGAATATGGCCTCAACCTTGCTGTACCTACGCCTGATCCTGCCGCCAAGGTAATCTCTGGAGAAGTGGTGGCCCTTGAACTCGGTATATCCGATCCCACCCTGAACCCTCTTAACCTGAAGCTTTATGTGGACGTGCGCCTGCTCTATGTCGCCCGTCAGCTCATAAAGTGTTACCTCTACCGTGCGGTTCATTAGGTCCTCCGGAGAAACGGCAAGCGCTTTTCCTATCTCCTTGTTTCCGAGCGTAAGGGGCGCATATATGCTGTACCAGTGTTTCTCCTTAACTTTTACCTGAGACAACTTCCGCTCAAATAAGGCCGTACCTTAATAAGCAATGCGCCTCAATTCCGGGAAGGCTGAAGGCAGAGCACGCACTTCTCGCAAAGGGCTACTTTATCGAAGACGTCTTCGATTGTATAAAGAAACGATTCGCTTTCTTCACCGCAAACTCTCACTTTAAGGGTCCTTCCGTTCACCGATTCTTCGATGGTTTGATCTTTTGGGACGCTGGCATTATCGGGAGACGTCGCAACGCATACGGCCTGCGCCAATTTCTCGCTCTCGAAGTCGAAGTCGATTTCTATCTCCATGATCAAAGCCCCATGAACGCGCATTTAAGCTTACAACTGGGAGCTTTTTTCTGATGCCAGCTTGGCAAGCCTCTGAGCCATCCCGACGTATTTCTCGGGCGTCAAATTCATCAGGCGCCTGCCCAGATCTCCTCTCACTCTCTTCTTCAACTCTTCCATGTTTGATATGTTACCGTGCACTTCCTCATATCCCAAAGGGTCCCCGCTTGCCCTCAGGCTTACCTGCACGGCTTCCGATAGAACCTCGGGGTGCGCCCGCACCTCGCTCAGCATTAGCTCTGTGTTCACCTTCATGTATTCTAGAGCCCTGATCACTCTGCCGCATGCTATATACGAATGCGCCAGTGCCTGTCCCATCATACGCCTTATGGGCGAATCCGACAAGTCTCTCTGGAGCCTTGTACTCACTAACCTGTAGGCCAAAAGGGAAAGTAGCGAGTTAGATATATCAGACTGCCCCTCAGCATCCTCAAGGTCAACGGGGTTTACCTTATGCGGCATGGTCGAGCTGCTAACACCTTTTCTCATGAAAGATATTAGCCCCAACATATTATATGTCCAAAGGTCCCGGCTTAGCTCGACCATTATTTGGTTTATCAACATTATCTGATGCAACGCATCGGAAGTCGCCTCATGTGGCACCACCTGCTTGGTAAGAGGCGCATATCTCAACCCCAGAGACGATACGAACTTCGCGGAGAAATCCAGCCAGTCAAAATCCTCGTTCAAGAAGCACAGCGCGTTGTGATTTCCAACGGCGCCTCCGAGCTTCCCGTAAGGCTTTATCGCCCTCAATGCTTCAATCCTCTCGTTTAACCTCCAGGCGAAGACGCCCATCTCCTTGCCAAAGGTCGTGGGCACGGCAGGAACCCCATGCGTTCTGGCCAGCATGACGTCCTTGCCATGCCTTTCGGCTAGAGCGCGGAGTTCGGCGAGAAGCCTTTCATATTGCCCAATCATCTCGTCTAGAGCTTTTTTCAAAAGAAGACCATAAGCCAAATTGTTCGTGTCGTCGCTGGTTAGACCTATATGAACAAGCGGTGCAAGGCGCTGGTAACCACGCTTCTCGAGAAAACCACGTAGCCAAACCTCCAGGGCCTTCACGTCATGGCCCAGTTTTTCCTCTAAGGCCTTAACTTGCGCGTACCATCCGTCGGGAAAGCTATTAATGAGACCCTCCGGGTCAAACTCCTGGGGCTGCAACCCCAATGCTCCGCTCATAACCAAGTTCCTGAGGTATAACAGCTCAACGCGCGCCCTTTCAAGAAAAAGCGACCTTTCGGAGAAGAGCTCCCTGAGCGGAGCGACCTCGTCCCGATACCTGCCATCAACCGGAGAAAGGGCGTCACCTGAGCTCAACGTTCATCCCTCTCTGTGGACCGACCGAAACTTCCGCTACTTCAACCTTAAGGTAATCCTGAACGAAATCGACGAACTTGCGTAGCTGCCTTGGCGCCACGTCCCATCCTCCTTTCGTAACAGATCCCCAATCAACCTCGGGTATCGGATCAAAGCTCTCGTAAACGGGCTTAACGCTTTTGCCCAACATTGCGTCAATGAAATTGGAACTCTCCTTCCCATCCACGCTGTAGGCTACAGCAGCTTTAAGGTCTCCCAAGCCGGTCAGAACGTCGGCCTTGGTAAGCACGAGCCTTAACTTGCCTGGTTCATTAAGAGATACGGCGTACTTCAATGCCACTAGGTCCAGCCAACCCACCCTTCTTGGCCTTCCCGTTGTGGAACCGTATTCTCCGCCCTTGCTTCTCATCTTCTCTGATAGCCCTCCCGCGATCTCTGTAGGAAAAGGACCAGCGCCAACCCTTGTGACGTAGAGTTTGGCCACACCTATTACCTCGTCAATTTTACTCACGGGAAAGCCTGCCCCAACCCCAACGTAGGACGCAACAGTGTTTGAAGAGGTAACGTAGGGATATGTTCCGTATGTTATGTCGAGCAGTGCGCCCTGTGCTCCCTCAAAAAGTATCGACCCACCTTTCTCGTAGATGGAGGACAGGGACTCCGGAACGTCGCCAGCTATAGGCGAAAGTACCCTGCGGCTCATATCTAGCCACTCGTTCGTCACGTCCCATCCGTCCCCGACCAGCATGCGCATGATCGAAAGGTCGTGGCGATTACCGTAAACAACGTCCATAACGCGCGGC
>DSEZ01000096.1 GCA_011055275.1 Thermoprotei archaeon
CTGATCGACCCTCACGGCGACCTAGCGGATCTAGTTATCGAGAGGTTTGGGGCTGACGTGTTCCTTCCCAGCGACGGCTTTTCGCTGGATCCGATGCCCCTGGGCTGGCCCCGCTCTTCTTTTTTGCTGGACTCGCTCAGGAGGTACTACGGCGGCGATTGGGGGCCCAGACTGGAGATGATAATGAGAAACGCCATGAGGGTATCTTCCGTTAAAACGGTTTTTGACCTCAGGGATTTCCTGGAGAACCCCTCTGCTGATGGCCTCGAAGGCGACGTCAGGCGGTTCTGGGATGAGGTTTACCCAAAGCTGGAGAGGGGATCGGAATCCGACGTGCTCAATAAGCTCGACAAGCTGGTCTCAGATGAGCGCGCCCGCTCGTTTCTAAGGGGCAACACGATCTCTTTTCTCCAGCTCATTGATGAGGGAAAGAGGGTCGTGGTATCGGTTGACGAGGGAGCGCTTGGTTCAGATCTCTCATCGTTCATCGGCTCACTTGCGCTTGGCCACGTCTACGCCCAAGGCATGGCCAGAAGGGGCGGCAACGACTTCTTCGTTTACGTTGATGAGGCCCACAGGTTCTCCTGGGCGGAGCTGGAGATCGCCATGGCCTCGCTTAGAAAGAGAAGGATTTACGTAACCATGGCGTCGCAGTCACTGGAGCAGTTCGGAGGTGGCACCAATCCCCTATCCTTCTCGGACACCGTTGTGACCTTTACGGTAAGCCCCTCGACGGCGAGGGCATTGGCCCCGCTTTTCCAGCCGCTTGACGAGAGGGCGCTGCTGTCCTTGGGAGAGCATCGCTTCGCGGTCAGGACGGCAGCCGACGGGGGCTTTTCCGCGACGCTTTACACGTTGAGGCAAGACCAGCGAATGGCGCGGGGACTCTCTTCAGTGCTTGGCGCCCTTTTCTTTTTGCTCGCTTTTCTGTTCGCGCTTTACGCTTACACTAACGTGTACTCTAGTTACGTGCTTGACCTCAGGTCTCAGGAGAGCGCGCTGAACGTTATGAGGGAAAGGGCTGAAGAGCAGGTAGCGCTGATCGAGGCCAACGGCACGCTCTACGCACTTAACCAAGGGCCCTTTCCGGTAACGGTTATGTACTCCATAGGCTTTGATCCCTTTTCCTATCATAGGATAGGGCCTGTGACGCTCCTTCCAGATCAGCAGGTAGCCGTGAGAGGTGAGGGCGTTGTCACGGCCCTCGGGAACTTCTTCACGTTTACCTCCGTTGAGCCGTGGGAGTTTGTGGAGTACTCTGGGACCCCTCCGAAGGGGGAGGGCTTTTTCCAAATCGACCAGATTAACTTCTCCCTTGGCTGGTACGGAAAGGGCTTTCCCTTTCCCTTGGGCGTTAATGGCTCATCGGTGTTCGCGTCGAGGCTCGTTTACTGCAGGGGAGGGAAGGTCAGCTTTTCCTTGCAGGGAGGGCATCATGAGCTCTACGTTGACGGCTTACCCCTCATCTCTTCTAACGCTGATTGGTGTGGCTACCTCTCTCCGGGCCTGTACCAGCTATCGATAAACTGGTCTCCGCCCTCTGGATGGGTCCAGTTCAACGCGACGGGTGTGTATCCTTGCGCGGCAGGAAGCTGATTGACGAGTACAAGGTTCGGGAGGCAAGGGTTCGCATCTACGAAGGAGAGGACGGAGGGCTTTACGAGGTATCGGAGCCTTCCCTCGATATCTCGCTTGCGCGGGCAAGCCACCTTCCCCTCTTGCCCTGGATCGCCAAGCGTTTCGGCCGCGCGCTTCGTGGCGTTTTCCCAGAGAGGGCCGATAAGCTAAGCGGTAGGAGGCTCCTTGAGGAAATAGAGTCCCATCTGGTTGAGGCACCTTATCCCTTGGGCCCAGAGGGAAGCGAGGAGTCCATGGTGCTGAGGGCGGTGGAGGAGCTAGGGCTCTCGCAACCAACGCCCGCACAGCTCAAGTCCCTTTCCCACTACGTTTGGAGGGACCTTCTCTACATGGGGAAGCTGTCCGTGCCCCTCAGCGATCCCTCGCTTGAAGAAGTGGCCCTCGAGTCTTACAGGAGCCCGGTTTCCGTTATTCACAGGCGCTATAGGGACATGGGATGGATGCGCACCAACATAGCTTTCTCGGATGAGGCCGAGGTGCAGGCCATGGTCAGGAGGATGGCGCACTCGGCGGGGAAGGAGGTAAGCCTGGCCTTTCCCTATCTCGACGCGGTGGACCGGCGCGGAAACAGGATATCCCTTACCTATTCCTCGGAGGTGAGCTTGCCGGGCAGCAGCTTCTCTGTCAGGAAGTTTCCGGAAAGGCCGCTGACCATGGCCGACCTGGTTCACTCGCGCGCCCTCTCTCCTTTGATGGCTTCCTACTACTGGATCATGGTGGAGTCGAAGGTCGTCATGATAATAGTGGGAGGGATGTCGGCTGGGAAGACAACGCTTCTCTCCTCGGTGTGCTCGCTCATACCGAGGGGACTAAAGGTGGCGACGATCGAGGACGTCCCAGAGGTAAACCTTCCGGCGACCAGGTGGCAGCGCTTCATCTCCAGGCAGTCAAGGCTTGGGCGCGGGAGGGACGTTGGCTTGATGGACCTGCTGATCTTGTCGTTGAGGTACAACGCCGATTACGTCGTTTTGGGCGAGGCGAGGGGGCCTGAGGTTCAGGCCTTTTTCCAAGCGGCGGCCCTTGGCCATGGGGCTATGACCACGTTCCACGCGCAGTCGCCAGAGGCGGCTCTGGTGAGGCTCTCGTCGCCACCGCTCTCCATAGGCCCCTCGGAGCTGCACCTGATCTCCCTTTTTTCTTTGATGGGGAAGGTCTCGGACGAGAGGGGCTATAGGCGCAGGAACTTGAGCGTGAAGGAGTTCGTCGACGGTAAGCTCAAGGAGGTTTTCCAGTGGGTCCCCGGAAGCGACGAGTTCTATCCCGCGGACGCCCGCGAGGTCGTGGACAGAAGTTCCAAGTTACGCGATGTGGCGCAGGCCTTGGGCTGGTCTGAGGAGAGGTTGGTGAGGGAACTGGATGAGAGGGCGAGGGTCTTTGCTTCAGGCCGAGGCTGCTTGGATGGGATTGGGTTGCGGAGCGCTCGCGGCCGTAGCGGGGCGCCACCTCAGCGCGGGACGCAGGACTGAACTGGTAAGGGCTTTTGTGGTGAGCGGTCTGATCTCCCTGTGGCTCTTGGTTTTTTCGTCTCCTTACCTCGTCTTCATTGCGTTCTTGCCGGTTATCGCCCCTATCATGGAAGAACGTGGGTACTCGAGCTCGATCGACGATGAGCTGCCCTTCTTTTTGGCTTACGCTGCGAGCTTATCCGAGGTTGGCATTTCCCTGTTCTCCTCTTTGGCAGACCTCAGGGGAAGCCCGCTTAAGTCCGTCGAAGCGCAGGGCGCGAGGTTGGCGAAGCTCTTTCACTTATACGGCGATCCGGCATTGGCACTGGAAGCGCTGGCCAAGCGGCAAAAAAGCCGCGCGCTC
>DSEZ01000097.1 GCA_011055275.1 Thermoprotei archaeon
TGAGAGGTCGGTTGACGAGGCAGAAAGGGTGCTAAAAGACGCCCTCGCCGTCGTAGCTGACGTCTACAGAGCTAAGTACGTCGTAGCAGGTGGCGGCGCTGCTGAAGCCGAAATAGCTAAGTCCCTCAGGGCCGAGGCCATAAAGATAGGAGGAAGGGAGCAACTGGTCATCGAGGCCTTTGCGGATGCGGTGGAGTCAATTCCGAGGACTTTGGCAGAAAACGCGGGATTAGACCCAATTGATGTGCTCACAGAGCTCAGGGCTGCGCACGAAAAGCCCGACGGAATATACATGGGCGTGTCCATGGACAGCACCCATCCAGTGGACATGTTCAAGCTCGGCGTCATTGAGCCGGCCATAATGAAAAAACAGATAATACACGGGGCCGCTGAGGCCGCCAGCATAATAGTTAGGATAGACGACGTGATAATGAGCGCTAGGAGCAAGACTCCGTCAACGCCAAGCAAGCCCAGCGGCGGCAGCAGCGAAAGCGAGAGTTCCTGAGCGCGCAAACATTGGTTTTTTTTCCTGTGCGGAGTTCCCGGAACGGGAAAGACGACGACAGCCAAACTTCTTAAGGGTCGCTATAATGTAGTGGAGCTTGGAGACCTAATAAAGCGGGAGGGACTCTACACCAGCTTCGATGAACAGACAGGCTCATTCGTTATCGATGAGGAAAAGGTCAAGAAAAGGGTGGCAAACCTCTCCGGAGATGGGACCGTCATCGAGTGGATTGACCTCTCTTTTGTAGATACTGAACCAGATGCCGCGGTCGTCCTCAGGACAAACCCACTCCTCCTGAAAAAACGCCTTGAAGAAAGGGGTTATCCCGCGAAAAAGGTAAGGGAAAACGTCATGGCTGAACTTCTGGGGGTGGTTCACTCCAACATGGTGGAGAGGTGGAGAGAAAAGACGTTTGACGTTGACACCTCGACCTTGCAACCATCCGATAGCATCCAACTTGTGATCTCAGCCTTTGAAGGGCACGCCAAACGCAAAGCCGTAGACTGGCTTTCTGAGCTTAGGCCAGACGAACTCGATGAACTGATAGGTCAGATAGATTTCTCGTCAGCTAGCCTGTAAGTCAGGAATCCTACCCTTTTTTCTTCAATTGCTCTTTTGACCTCTCTTTCCCTCTCGCTCAAATTCGAGACCGAGCCGCTTTTTACCTCTAGAAACAGCACTTCAGCAAGGGAACCCTTTGAAAGGCCCCTGAAAACGACGTAGTCCACCGGCGACCCAAGGAACCTAAAATCCTCCAAGTCTGCCTCGAGAATGTTCTGAAGAGCTATGGGAACTAACTGCTCAGCCACCTTGCCAAGTTTCACCGACGAAGAGCGCTGCGCCGCGTCATCCCTTATCCTCTTTTCCTCGTCAGTTTTCCACTTCTGAAGCGTGAGCTCGGCCTCACGCATGGCCTCTTCCCTGAGCTTCAAGTAGTCAGCCCTAAGCTCCGCTGACTTCCACAGCTCGTACTGCTTTCTCGCTTCCTCTAACGTCCTCTCCCTTAGACGGGATAGCTCGTGCTCGTCCCTGGCATACGCTATGAGAAGCAATAATAAAGCCGTGCCAAACGCGACGACGATCAAAAAGGAAAAGAATTCCATGAGAGGTTATTGATCTTGACGTAAAAGTGTTCGCTGACGATATCCAATGGTTTATAAGCGGATGACCTTATTTAAGTCATGAAAATAGGTTTCTTCGTATGGGAATATCCTCCGTCCCTCGTGGGCGGCCTAGGGACTTACGCCGAATACATCACAAGAGAATACGTCAAGATAGGGCACGACGTCAGCGTCTTCACGATGAACAGAGACAACTCACCGGAGTACGAGGTCATGAAAGGAGTTGAGGTTTTCAGGCCTAAGATAGTTGATGCCAGCAAGATCTTTCCGCTGATAGTGTCCGAGGACCTGAAGCGCTGGGGAACCGCCATAAAGACGTTTGCTGATGTCTTCACGTATAACATAGCGTCCGCCAACCTGATGAAGCACGAGCTCATAGAGGCAAAAAGCTACAAGTACGACCTAGTAGCCGGGCATGACTGGCTTGGGGCCCCTGCGGGTGTCATCATCAAAAACAACGCGTCCCTTCCCTTCGTGTTTCACGTCCACTCAACGGAGTGGGGCCGTAGCGGAGGGGGAGGCTCGCAGGTCGTAACCCAGCTTGAGGAAATAGCGCGCGATGAATCGGACCGCATAATCACCGTGAGTAACGCCATGAGAGACGACCTGGCCCAGCACGGATGGCCCGAGTCTAAGATAAGCGTGGTTTGGAACGGGGTTGATCCTGACCTCTACGATCCAGACAAGTACCCCACCCAAGAGGCCAGGACCATCAGGCAGAAGTACGGCATAAAGGATACGGATATAATGATACTTTTCGTGGGAAGGCTCACGTGGGTAAAGGGCGTGAGGAACCTCATACAGGCAATGCCAGCCGTTCTTAAGGACCACCCCAATGCTAAGCTCGTGGTCCTTGGAAGGGGAGAGGAGCAGAGGGACCTAACGGAGCTGGCCGCAAGGCTCGGTGTCGGAAATAACGTCATATACAGGTTCGACTTCGTTGAAGAAAGGGAAAGGATACTGCACTATGCGGCTGCTGACCTTTGCGTTTTTCCATCCGTTTACGAGCCCTTTGGCATAGTTTCTCTGGAGGCCATGTCAATGAAGAAGCCGGTCATAGTTGGGGCGAGAGGCGTCGTAGGGTTCAGGGAGCAGGTAATACCCAGTGGACCAGACAGATGCGGTTACCACGTAAACGGCAATGATCCAAACGACATAGCGTGGGCCATAAACGATGCGCTGAGCAAGCCAGATGAGATGAAGTTCATGGGCGAAAACGGAAGAAAGCGGGTTCTGCAATACTTCACTTGGAACGCGGTTGCCAAGCAGACCCTCGCCATATACCAGGAAGTGGCAAAGCGACTTACGCGATGAACTCGAGATCCTTGAGCAACTTTATGGCAGAGGCCCTCATTTCCTGGAGCCTGTCTTGACTCATGAACTCCGCGTAAAGCCTTATTTTTTCCTCAGTTCCCGATTTCCTGAAAAGCAACCATCCATCATCAAAGAGCAACTTGACGCCATCGTAGTCCTCGATCTTCTCTGGGCCGAACGCTGATGATGAAGCGGACTTAAGTTTCTCGGGATCCCACCTCTTGTAAATGAAGTCCTCCCTTGTGTTTGGATAATCGGGAATCTCGCTGAGAAGGCCAGAAATCTCCACTCCCGTTTCCATCACGTCTTGGGCTAGCTGAATAGCGACCCTTATGCCGTCTGCCCACGGTCCCCAATCCGGATCCATGATCTTCCAGGGCTCTCCAAAAAGTATGACGCCGTCACGGCTCATCGCTATCTCGTGAGACCCTCCGAGCCTTGTCCTCACAACGCTCACGTTGTACCTCTTGGCGACCTCGTCAACTGCCATTCCAACGTCAACAGTGGTGGCCATGATCCCCCCTTTTCTGGCCTCAGCCTTCTTTTTCAGGAAGTAGGCAAGTATGCGTGTTTGAGAGAGAAAGTTTCCCCTGCCGTCAAACACGGCCACTCTGTCAGCATCGCAGTCATGCGCTGCTCCGAGAGCAATTCCCATCTGTCTCGATATGGCAAGCGTCGAAGCCAAGTTAGTCGGGTTGGGCTCGGGAAGGCGGCCGGGAAAGCGCCCGCTCTGATCGCAATTAACGCATATGACGTCTCCTCCGGCCTCCGCTATGATCGGGGGAGTTGCCACGGAGGCTGTTCCGTTGCCAACATCAACAAGCACTTTCTGTGGTTTGTGATGAACAACATGAGACCTGAGCTCCGCTAAGTACTCCTGCAACGCTGGAGACGGCA
>DSEZ01000098.1 GCA_011055275.1 Thermoprotei archaeon
CAAGGGTAGTCTTTCCGTGGTCGACGTGGCCAACCACACCGACGTTAATAATTGGGGCCTCCACCAGCGATTTCTTCAACTCTACCACCGATCGCTCAAGACTTCCCAGGTTCCTGTTCCGCCACAACCGCCATGTTTACCTGAACCACATCCTCGGTTATGGTATTGCCTCTTACCCATTTCTTTTCTCTTCCACTTTTTTTCTTTATGTAGATCTGCTTTTTAACGCCACCTTGAAGCCAAGGAATCATGGGAAAGCCGCTTTTGTCACTTCCTCCGGTTATCTTAAGCACTTGCTTTGGAAGACCAAAAAGGTCGCCCGCCAATTCATCTCCAATCTTCATGCCGATAAGCGTATTAGCAGCTGGTCCTTTTGCCTCTACCGTTGTGGTTTTTCCCTTGCCGTCGGATATGTTGACCTTGAACTCAGGCAATCAACATCCCCCAGCTCGGGTCTTTTCTTCTCTTCACCTTAACTAGGTCAAGCAGGGCATTGACCTCACCCTGACTCAAATCAGACCTATATTTAGTGTAAAGCTTCACTGCTTCATCTTCAGCCATGTCGCCAAAAAGCGTTGCGTTTTCCTTTATCTGCCTTCCAAGCGTGTACGATGTTTTTAAAGACATTGCGACCTCAGAGCCCTCAGAAGCGCCATCTAACACCTTGCCTTTATCTTGTAATTGGAGCACCTCCCCTACTTTTTCACCGTTTTCATCTATTAAAGTCCTCTGTGGTTTAAGCGTGCCGCCCACAACCCTTATGCCAACTATAATGGGTGAGGCCCTCCTGAACACGTACTCAGGAAGCAGCTTTATCTCCACGGGCCTGTTAATTCCCCTGAGTTCCGATAGCCTCAACTCCTCAGTCCTCTTCTTTATTTCCTCGTCAACTAGGTCCAAAAGCTGGTAAATTAGGTCGGCCTTCACTATGGATATGCCTCTTGTCTCAGCCTCCGACTCAGCATCGGGATTAACGCGGACGTTGAACGCCGCGACAAACCCGTGAACGTAATCCTTATCCTTTACGACTGAGGCCTCTACCACGTCTTTCTTCGAAACCATTCCCAAGTTGGCCATCCTCACCGGTATGCCGCGCTTCTTCATAGCTGATATAACCGCCTCCAGAGAACCGAACGTATCGGCCTTCACCACCACGCCGTTTACGTCTGATGATATGGTAACGCTGGTCTCCTCCTTGAGCTCTGAGAGAGCCGCCTTAACAGAGGCTTCGTCAGCGCCATTCTTAATAATTATAAGTGGAGAACCGGGCAGAGCTCCCTTGAGGGGCTCGTCGGGGACTACCCTAACCCCTGTAGCTGCTTCAACCCGCTCCGCTTCCACGAGGCTAATCTGAAAGCGCGTATCGGTTAAGGGCGCGGGAATTAATATGTTCCTGATCTTACCCACCAGCGGTCCTTCTATACCGCTCGCAAGCGCGGAATCTCCTTTAGCCATCTCTCCCTCATACAGGAGAACATCCAGAACCGTGCCAAGTCCCTTCTCCTCCTTGACCTCCAGTATGGACCCCCTTCCCTTCTCGCTTTCCTTGGGAGCAGCGGTCAACTTTTTACTCATGTAGCGCTGAGTAAGGCCAGCGGTTAGCACCAGCAACTCCGGAAGCCCCTCCCCAGTGAGCGCGCTAACTGGCACTATGGCAACCGTACGCGAGAAATCACTTATCCTGGAGAAGAGATCGGCCGAGATACCGTGCTTTCCCAGCGAACCCGAAACCGAGTACACTATGGAGTCAAGCCTCCGCTTAACAACCTCCTGCTGACGAGCGTATGACGCCTCGTAAGTCGGCGGAACGTCATCTTGGGTTTTGCTGACCCAACCTGGAACGCGGTCTATTTTGTTCAGCGCAACCAAGAATGGGGTCTTTCTCTCAACCAAGATGTCAACGGCCTCGTCTGTCTGCGGCTCAAAACCCTTTACCGCATCCACAACTAGCACCGCGAAATCCGCTATGGAACCACCCCTCTTCCTCAGATTCATAAACACCTCATGACCAGGAGTGTCTATAAACAGTAAGCCGGGGAACTCGAGCGAGAACCTGTACCGCTTCATCAACTCTCCCGCTATGCGGGCTATGACCGCGCTGGGTATGAAGCTGGCGCCTATGTGCTGGGTCTGGCATTTCAAGCTTTACTTGAAATCATGCCCCCAGCCTCACGAAGCTGCAACGCGGTGCCCCTTATCTTATCTAGGAGCGTTGTCTTACCTGAGTCCACGTGACCCAAGACCACTATTATGGGTTGTCTCAAAGACCACCTCCCTCCTTTTCTCCCACCAGCTCAGGAAAGAAAATGGACAGCTCTCTACGGGCATCTTCCGGAGATGAAGAGGCATGCACTACGTTTTCTTGGACAGCGGTACTGAAGTCCCCTCTTACCGTACCGGGCTGAGCTTCGGCTGCGTCCGTAGAACCGATAAGCTTCCTGACGACCGATACAGCCTTTCTTCCCTTTACCCCCATAACAACGACGGGGCCGGACGTAATGAAACCCACTAGGCTTTCGTAAAATGGCTTTCCAAAGTGAGGGGAGTAAAGCGTAGCTGCTTGCTCAGGCTTCATAAGTATCTTCTCCATGCGCACTATTTCCAAGCCCTTCCTTTCAAGCCTTAATATTACCTCACCCGTGAGGCCACGCCTCACACCGTCAGGCTTTACCATAACGAACGTTAGCTCCTGCTCAGAGGAGTTTTCACTCACTTAGACCACCATCTCAGGAAGAGCTGGCAGTTGCTTTTTCTGTTCTCTTGACAACCCAGTTGGTCTTCTTCGGGGCCCTGTGCAACTGGAGCATGTTTTTCTTGCATTTTGACGAGCAAAAGCGGAGAACCGTCCCATCGTTTCTAACGTATATGAGTCCTGTACCAGGAGCTATCTCCCTCCCACAAAAGGAACAATTGTAAGTTCTCAAAAAAATCACTTCTTGGCAGTAAGTTTCCTTGCTTCCTTCTCCGTGTCCTTAAGGAGAAGTATATCCCCAAGCCTCACGGGACCCAATATGTTTCTCGTGAGAACTCTTCCCTTGTCGCGGCCCTCAAGCACCCTCATTCTAACCTGGGTTACCTCTCCGGTAAATCCGGTTCTTCCCATTATCTGGACCACGACTGCAGGAGTAGGGGCCTCTTCGCTCAAAGGTCACACCTTTACTTCTGCGCTTTAAGGGAAGCAGCCTTCTCGGCAACTTCCTGGACAATAGAAGACGCATCACCAGCGTCAACTATTGCTGCAGCGGCCGTAGCCACCTCAAGCCCAACGGCCTCCCCAAGCGACTTCTTAGACCCGACGTAGACGTAAGGTACTTTCTTCTCATCGCATAGCAGGGGAAGGTGCGCAACGACTTCTGGAGGCTGTACGTCCTCCGCTATGACCACTAAGAGGGCCTTCCCTCTTTCTACGGTCTTGGTTACCTCATTGGTTCCTTTTTTTATCTTGCCTTTATCTCTGGCTTTTCTAAGAGCTTCTAAGGCCCTATCCGACAATTCTGCCGGTGTCTCGAACCTCACGTAAACGGGTTTACTCACGATCATCCACCCATTTCAATTGAATCCAAGCTTATAAGCGTGATTTGCCCTAAAAAGGGATGGTCCTGAACTGCGACCAGGGCAAAACGTAAATTTCAATTTCATAGCAATCCTCATGCTTGGCTTTGACGGCCTGATGCGCAATGCCATAGAATTGATCGAAGATTCAGTACCTTTCGATGAAGATCGCGTCGTTAGCGCCCTTTCCGCTCGCGGCTATACCGAGTCGGAGGCCAGATCGGTGATTAGGAACTTCGTGTTCGGAAAGCGCCTTATCCCAAGGGCCGTGATAAACGTTAATCGCCTCGGCCTAGTTGACGTACGCGTCGATATAACCCTATCTCCATCAAGTACTGGCAAGGCTGAACAGTTGCTTAGCCTACTGACCGAGGACGGGTACCTTATATCTTGGGGCAAGTCAATCGGCCTCAGCAATTACCGTACCATAAACGCCGTCCCAAGGGCATTCTTGAGCGATTATCGGAAGGTATTCGATTCCGCCGTGAGCTTCGGGAAGCTCAGGGATTACCAGTGGTTTGAGACCGGGACCTCTTTTCAGTACTTCAGCCCAGATCCCTCCGTTTTCGATTTCAGAACTGGGAACTGGAAATCGGGAGCTTGACAAGTAAACGCTGCAAGGAGACTGAAAGAAACCCCCACAACAAAAGGTAACTTCGACGCTCTAGCCCTCAGGACACCGCTTCAACTCAGGAAAACCGCGGCCCAGACGCCGGAGGCCTTAGCGTTATCCGTGTCCTCAGCGGTTCGGATGCTGATGAGGTAGCCCAGCGCGTAAACAGGCTACGCAAGGAAAAATTCATAACATCGGTCTACTTGGATTTCTTCGAGGCCGGATTCTTAGCGCCATCGACCGCCATGA
>DSEZ01000099.1 GCA_011055275.1 Thermoprotei archaeon
CAAAAGTACTTCATGACGCGCTGCGTTCCTCCTACTTATCACAAGTTCGCCGCGCTCAACGGAGCCATATGGAGTGGTGGCACCTTCCTCTACGTCCCCAAGGGAGTTAAGGTGAGCATGCCGGTTCAGGTATATTACTTGGTCGATCACCCCTCCATGGGCCAGTTCGAGCACACGATCATAATCGCCGAGGACGATGCCTCCGTGGAGTACATAGAGGGATGTTCTGCGCCAATGTACGTCAAAGGAGGTCTTCACGCGGGAGTTGTCGAGGTATTTGTGGGAAGGAATGCCCGCGTAAGGGCAACTACAATACAGAACTGGAGCAAGAACATGTATAATTTGGGTACCAAGAGGGCCATTGTGGAAGAGGGGGGAAAGATGGAGTGGGTCGAGGCATCTTTGGGGAGCAGGGTCACAATGCTCTATCCAGCGAGCGTGCTAGCTGGAAGGGGAGCAAGGGCAGAGCACTTCTACGTTTCCATGGCCGGAGATGGACAGGTCCTTGAGGCGGGGGCAAAAGTGGCTCATGCCGCTCCTGACACGTCTGCCTACGTCCTATCTCGCAGCATAAGCAAGGGAAGCGGAAGGGCGATATACCGGGGAGAGGTAAAGGTTAACCCAGGTGCGATGGGTAGTCGTAACTCGGTAAAATGCGATTCGCTCCTCATAAGCGATGATAGCTCTACGGCCACTTTCCCGACCGAAGAGGTCTACGAATCTGATGCAGACGTTTCCCATGAGGCAACCGCGGGAAGGATAGCCGAAGAACAGCTCTTCTACCTCATGAGCAGGGGCTTCTCAGAGGAGGAGGCAAGGGGATTGATAGTCAGGGGATTCATGGAGCCTGTGACCAAGAAGATACCTTTAGAATACGCCGTTGAGTTCAATAAGATAGTCGAAACGGAAGTTAAAAATGAGGTGGCGTGATTGACTGAATATGATGGATTTAGGCTCATGGCGGAAGATCGCTACAGGTCCCTATCTCCCTTGAAGTGGAAGGAGATGAAGGATGGCAGGCTAATATACAGGGAAGAACTAAAATACTCTGATTTCGGTATGGATTTTCCGGAGGGATTTGAGACTCCCGATGAGGGGGGATTTCAGGTAAAGGGAGAAGGTGATTTTGAGGCGGCGCCGCTCTTAAGCAGGGTCCATGATGGTTGGGTAGCCCAACAGCTTCAACGCTTATCCGAAGACAAAGTTGAACTGCTTTCGCTGGCTGGATGGAAACACGGCTACGTCATTGACGTCAAGAACGGTGAGTCAGCTGTTCTTAAGATATCTTTAGTTGACAGGCTGCCATTCAGGCTTGTTTTCAAGGTGGGAAAGGGCTCATCGCTTAGCGCTACGGTAGTCACCCCTTTGGGTATCCCGCACGAAAAAAGCACGAAGCTTGTGGCATCCCGCATCGATGTTGTGTGTGAGCCCGGATCTACTGTGGACCTTGCCTACAAGGCGGGCTCATCACCAGTTGAATTTACAGGTTTCAGCGCAGATCTCGGGGCTAGTTCATCGTTAAAGCTGGATGCCCTGCACTTAGCTGGGAGTTACGGCAGGCACTTTGGTGAGGTGGTCGTTGGAGAGGGCGCTAGTTTAAGCGCGAGGGTCGCGGAGCTCATTCCTAAATCATCTTTTGGAGATTCCATGTTTAACGTCAGGCATGCCTCTCAGTCAGAAAGCGAAGTTGACATGAGGGCCGCGGTACTTGGCAAAGGGGTGATAAGGGGGCTGACCAGCATACCTAAGGACGCCATTGGGAGCAAAGCAAACTTGCAGGAAAGGGTGATAATGATAGGCAAGGAGGCCAAAGCCATAACTTCTCCCTCGCTTGACATATACGAAAAAGAAGTGCAAGCAAGGCATGGCTCTTGGTCTGGAAGAATCGGAGATAAGGAACTGTTTTACCTTGAGAGCAGAGGACTAAGCGAAAAAGAGGCCGTCTCGCTCTTGATAAGGGGTTTCCTATCGCCCTTCGAAAGGATCGTGCCTCTTGAAGAGGTTTTGGATGAGATCGTACTTGGTCGAGAGTTCGGAGCTTGTACATAGGATAAGGCACGATTTTCCAATTCTTTCGAGGCTTGAAAACGGGAAGAGGCTTGTTTACCTTGACAGCGCTGCTACTAGCCAGCGCCCGGTGCAGGTGATAAATGCCGTGAAGCACTTTTACGAACAGATGAACTCAAACGTACATAGGGGCCTTTACGAGATGAGCGAGGAGGCAACGCAGGCATACGAGGATGCCAGGTCAAATATAGCCTCTTTTGTTGGTGCCAAACCCGAAGAGCTGGTTTTCACCAGAAACGCTACCGAAGCCCTGAACTTGGTTGCTTATTCGTGGGGAAGGGCCAACGTAAGGGAGGGTGACGTCATAGTAACGACGGAAATGGAACATCATAGCAACTTCTTGCCCTGGAAGTTGCTGGCCACGGAGAAGAACGCTAAGTTGGAAGTGGTGAGGATTACCGATGAAGGCCTGTTGGACAAGGGTTGCCTGGAGGAGAAGCTCAAGCTGGGGCCAAAGATCGTCGCCATAACACATGCCTCTAACGTTCTCGGAACCATCAACGACGCGAAGGCCATAGCCAGAAAGGCAAAGGACGCAGGTGCCGTCTGCGTTTTGGATGGGGCGCAGAGCGTTCCTCATATGCCAGTTAACGTTAAAGAGATTGGCTGCGATTTTATGGCCTTTTCAGGGCATAAGATGCTGGGGCCGATGGGAATAGGCGGCCTTTACGGTAGATATGAGTTACTTGAAGATATGCCTCCGTTTTTGACGGGAGGCGAGATGATCAAAGAGGTTCACATAGGAGAAGTTAACTGGAACGACGTCCCATATAAATTTGAGGCAGGTACACCAAACGTCGAGGGGGCCATAGGGCTATCGGAGGCCGTTAACTACTTGAGAAACCCGGGCATGAACTGGGTTAGGTCTCACGAGAAAGAGCTGACGGCCTACGCTCTTTCCCTTATGGCAAATGAGAGCTCAGTTCACGTTTATGGTCCTCTTGACGCGGAAAAACGGGGAGGCGTTATCTCGTTTAACATCGACAGCGTGCACGCTCATGACGTTGCTCAAATACTTGACACCGAGGGAATTACCATAAGGTCGGGCCATCACTGTGCAATGCCCATCATGGATAGGTACGGCATACCGGCTGCTGCCAGGGCCAGCTTCTACATCTATAACGATAAAGAGGATGTTGAAGCCTTGATTCAGGGTATAAAGAAAGTAAAGAGGGTGTTCTCCGTTGAGTGACGACCTCTATAGAGAGCTCATACTTGACCACTACAGGCATCCAAGTAATTTTGGGCATCTTAAGGACGCGACGGGAAAGTACCGTGATTCAAACAGCAATTGCGGCGACGTAATACAGATGGAGGTCCGCGTTAAGGACGGAAAGATCGATGACGTCATGTTTACAGGAGTAGGATGTGCAGTTTGCATAGCGTCGGCGTCACTTTTAACGGAAAACGTGAAGGGAAAAACCGTAGAAAAGGCTCTTGAGATGGGCGAGCCGGATGTGCTTGGACTTTTAGGCCTTAAGAGCATAACACCGGAAAGGGGAAAGTGTGCGATGTTACCGCTTAAGGTGCTTAAGATGAGCTTGCTCCAGGGACAAAAGCAAGCTTAAGGGTTGCCATCTCTTTAGGGTTATGGACGCCATAGATCCCTCTGAGTTTGAGCTTAGGACGCTTAAGGAAAGGGGTTTCGTTAGGAAGAAGTGCAAGGTTTGTGGGACGTATTTCTGGACAAAGGATCCGAAAAGGGAAACGTGTGGCGAGGCCCCTTGCGATCCTTACACTTTCATGGGGGGTAACAAGTTCAACAGGTCCATGAACGTCAGGGAAATGAGGCAATATTTTTTGAAGTTTTTTGAAGATAGGGGGCACACGATCATAGCCCCTAGGCCTGTAGTTGCCCGCTGGCGGGACGACCTTTACCTAACCAGCGCTAGCATAGTCCTTTTTCAACCATACGTCACAACAGGTCTTATACCTCCTCCTGCGAATCCGCTTGTTGTCTCTCAACCATGCATAAGGTTTGTGGACGTCGATCGTGTTGGGTTGACCGCTGGTAGGCACCTTACAATTTTCGAGATGGGAGGAGCGCACGCTTTCAACCGCCAGGATGACTGGAAATACTGGAAGGATGAAACCGTAGCATATGGTCTGGACTTCTTAGAATCTCTGGGAGTTAGCGAAGATGAAATAACGCTTAAGGAGGACTTCTGGGAAGGCGGAGGAAACGCGGGTCCTGCTTTCGAGGTGATTTACGGCGGTCTTGAGCTGGAGACACTGGTCTTCATGAAGTTCGTGGAGTCTAACGGGAAGTACGTTGAGATGCCTATGAAGATAGTTGATACGGGATATGGAATAGAGCGGTTCTCTTGGGTATCTCAGGGTACGCCCACGGCATTTGAGGCGATATTCCCCAACCTGATAGGGGTGTTTGCCGATAAAGCTGGCCTTACGTTGCCATCAAGCGAAACGCTCGCGATGATGACACGGGCTTCGATTTACGGGTTAGGCGATCCTTCGGTAGCTGACTCGCTTATGGCCAAGGCCATGGGCATGAGTAGCGAAGACTACGCTAAGCAGATAAAACCCTACCAATACCTAGGTGGGCTTTTGGATCACACGAAGACCATAGCTTTCCTGCTGGCTGACGGCGTCATTCCATCAAATGCTGGGGAGGGATACCTTGCTCGGCTAATATTGAGAAGGGCGCTAAGGCTGAAGATGTTGTTATCGATGAAGGTCCCTCTGGAGGAGCTCGTAGCATTGCAGATCAAGGAGTGGTCACCGGACTTCCCGAACCTTCTGAATGAACAGGACCGCGTGCTCGAGCTAGTTAGCATGGAGGAAGAGAAGTACGACGACGCGCTAAAGAAGGGACTGGGCGTGCTTGAGAGAAGGATCGCAAGCGTTGGCACGGTAAACGAGGACACGTTGATGAAGCTATATGATTCATACGGTGTGCCGATTGAGTTGATAACCAAGGCGCTTTCAGAAAAGGGGATGCAGGTAAGTGTGCCTGCGGATTTTTACTCAAGACTTGCCGCGCTTCACGCCTCCGCTCCAAGGGGAAGGCTTGGCGAGAAAAGTAGGAGGACGGTGCCGCACGAAGATGCTTTCGTGGGCATGCCAGAAACAAGACCCCTATATTACGAGCGGGATGCTCCCGAGTTCAGCGGCAGGGTTCAGCGTTATGAGAAATTTCCCGACGGAGAGTACATCGTTCTCGATCAAACGGCCTTCTATCCAGAAGGGGGTGGCCAGCCCTCGGATACAGGAGAACTTCTGTGGGACGGAGGAAAGGCCAGAGTGAACAGGGTCTACAAGACGTCCTCCGGGACCATAGTACATGAGGTGACGATAAATGGGAGTCCTCCAACGCCAGGCATTTTAGCCAAAGGGCTCGTAGATTGGGAGAGGAGAAAACAGCTTATGCGCGGGCACACCGGTACTCATCTCCTTCTCGCTGCCGCAAGAAAAGTGCTGGGCGATCATATATGGCAGATGGGAGCTCAAAAAGGAGAAGAAATTAACAGGCTTGACCTCTTGCATTATAAGCCCATATCGAGGGAGCAGATAAGGGAAGTAGAGCGCTTAGCTAACGGCTGGATAATGGATAACTTATCTGTGGAGAAACTTGAGCTTGAGCGGGACATAGCGGAGGCAGCCTATGGATATCAGATATACCAAGGCGGGGTTGTCCCCGGCAAAAGGTTAAGGATCGTGAGGATTGATGACGTTGACGCGGAAGCATGTGGAGGGACGCACGTCAAGAGAACGGGAGACATAGGACTGCTTAAGATCCGCTCCGTTAACAGGATACAGGAATCGGTTTTCAGGTTCGAGTTTTCAGTTGGGTTTGCAGCGCTTAAGTACGTTCAGGATAATGATGAAGCGTTATCAAGGGCAGCTCAGATGGTTGAGGGCAATACCGAAACCCTGTTTGAGAAGCTGGGCAAGCTCACTGAAGAGCTGCATAACAATAGAAAGCAAATAGAATCACTGAAAAATTCATTGGCGAGGGAATATGCGAACGGGGCTCAGGAACTTAGCGCGCATGGTTTTAGGGCCAAACTCATAAAGTTAAAAGACGATCTTGAACCAAGGGACGTGGCAGTGGAGGCAACAAACCAGTCCGAAGTGGCCATAGTGCTGAGTTCGGACCGCAGGAGGGTGGCCTTGGCCGCTAAGCTCGGAAGCCCTGCATCGGTTGACTTCGCCCTAGAGCCCCTTAAGAAGGCGGGAGGAAAAGGAGGAGGGAGCGCAAAGCTTTTGGAGTTCGTCTTCGAAAAGCCGATCGACGATGAGCTTTTACGCTCCATAGTCGAGAGCTAGTACCGGTGCTTGAATTATGGCTGTGCCAGATTACGAGATCAAGTGGTCTCAGCGCTTCGTCAGCGAGCATGTTTATGAAGCAGATCCCGACGAAAGGCGGAAGTTTTTTGTTACTTTTCCTTTTCCTTATATGGATGGGCCGCTTCATGTGGGGCATGGCTATACCGTGGGTAGGCTAGACGCGCTTGCGAGGTACAAACGGGCTCGTGGGTACAACGTTCTCTTCCCATGGGCTTGGCATTGGACCGGACAGCCCATAGCCGGAGAAGCAAAGAGAATAGCTGAAGGCGACCCCAAGGCGATAAACCCACTGGTTGAAATAGCTGGCGTGAGCATGGATGAGGTTAAGAAGTTTACTGACCCCGTCTATTTGGCAAGGTACTTCACGAAACAGGGCAAGGACACCCTGATAAAGTACGGGGTTTCAATAGATTGGAGAAGGGAGTTCTTCACGACTTCGCATAATCCCGGCTTTAACGCCTTCGTGACCTGGCAATATGACAGGCTTAGGAAGTTGGGCTACGTTGTAAAGGGAACGCATCCCGTGGTTTGGTGCCCTCGGGACCTCAGCCCTGTGGGAGATCACGATAGGCTGCAGGGAGAGGGAGTATCCCCTGAGGAAATGACCGCGATTAAGTTTGAGCTGGTCTCAGGTAAATTCAAGGGAGCGTATCTGGTCGCGGTCACGTTCCGCCCCGAAACGCTTTACGGCGTAACGAACGTTTGGCTTTCG